>PGXP01000009.1:13766-15526 GCA_002839205.1 Spirochaetae bacterium HGW-Spirochaetae-9 | reverse complement strand
CCGAATGGCCCTACACCATGGCCCTGGGAGCCTACGTCCTGCGCAATACGCCAAAGGAGCCCGATATCGTCCTCGTCGCATCGGGATCGGAAGTGTCCCTCGCCCTGAAAGCTGCCGACCTCGTGACGGCCGCAAAGCCCGGGCTCGGAATACGCGTCGTATCGGTGCCGGACAGGAACGCTTTCTTCAGGGCACCGGCACCTGTGCGGGCCGCGATCCTCTCGCCCCCTGCCAAGGTATTCGTCGCCGAGGCAGGCATAGCGATGGGCTGGGAGAACATAGCGCCGGCCGGGCAGATCCTCTCGATCGAACGCTTCGGCGAATCGGGTCCAGGCGACAAGGTGGCCGCCCATCTCGGCTTTACGGCCGAGGCCTTTGCGGCACAAATCCTCGCTTCTCTCTGATAGTCGTATCGCTTGCGCTGTCCCGGATAGATGATGTCTTGAGTCAAAGGATTTGTCAAAAATGAAAACGAATCTTTCATCGTACGACCGTTTTCTTGTACCGGGACGCATATGGGTTGAGGAAGGCAAGGGTGGCTTTCCCCTCCTGCGCCTTCACGCCGACAAGGGCGACTGCTCCGTATATCCCTATGGAGCCCATGTGGCAAGTTTTAAGCCTGCAGGCGGCGAAGAGCTGCTTTGGATGAGCCCATACAGCAGTTTTGAAGAAGGAAAGCCCATTCGCGGAGGAATTCCCCTCTGCTTCCCCTGGTTCGGGATACACAGGGAGAGGAGCGATCTGCCTCGCCATGGCTTCGTTCGCACCAAGGCCTGGGATATCGATTCGACCTCCGTTCTTTCCGATGGAAGGGTGAGTGTCACCTTTTCCAGCAGTGACGATGAGGCGAGCCGCCAGGCCTGGCCTTTCGAGTTCAATCTGACGCTGACGGTCATCGTCGGCGAGAGGCTGGAGGTGGCGCTCGCCACGACAAACACCGGGGCTTCGGCTTTTCAATGTGAAGAAGCATTCCATACCTACTTCGGCGTCGGTGATCTATCGGCATGCGAGGTACACGGCCTGGACGGCCTCGAGTATATCGACCGCGCAGGCGGCGCCGCCCGAAGGATGCAGGGACAGGGTGGTGCCGCGAAATTCGCGGGAGAGACGGTGAATACCTACATTGGAGTCCCTGCCAGAAGGGAGCTTGCCGACTATTCCACAGGCCGGCGTATACTCGTGGAGCAGGAGGGCATGGACGCGACGGTGCTATGGAATCCAGGCGCCGCCGCAGGCGGCGCCAACCCCGAAATCCGCGAAACGTGGAACCAGTTCGTCTGTGTCGAATCGGTCAACTGCCTCGATTACCCCGTCACCGTATCGCCTGGCGAATGCCATCGCGCCATTGTAAGGCTGAGCGCCGCAAGCATATAAACAAGGACCCGGGAGGAGCGCGATATGAGCGGAGAAATCAGGATAAAGCGCAAAGACCTTGAAAAATTCTGCACCGATGTCTTTGTCAAGCTGGGGATCTCTCCCGGCGAGGCTGCCGATTCGGCTGAAATCCTGGTGGCTGCCGATGCCCGCGGCATAGGCAGCCACGGGGTCGGACGCCTCTGGCGATACGAAAACGGCATCAAGAAAGGCATCATGGCGGGCGGCGTGCAACCGGCTGTCCTCCGCGAGACGCCCATGTCCCTCGTTCTCGACGCCCAGGGAGCCATGGGCCTCTCCTTGAGCAAAGCCACCATGGACAAGGTGATAAAAAAGGCCGAAACCGTCGGCGCGGCCTTCGCCTCCATCCGCAACTCCAACCACTT
>PGXP01000009.1:0-13761 GCA_002839205.1 Spirochaetae bacterium HGW-Spirochaetae-9 | reverse complement strand
CCCGCCGCGACATGATAGGCATTTGCATGACGAACACGGCAGCCCTGGGCGTCCCCACCTTCGGACGCAGCGCCATGTTCGGCACCAATCCGATAGCTGTCTCCGTCCCCGCACTGGATGGAAGGATGTTTACCCTCGACATGGCGACTACCTGCGTGACAAGAGGAAAAGTGGAGGTCTACGAGCGCGAGAACAAGGCCCTCCCCCTCGGCTGGGCAGTGGACACCAAGGGCAAGGAGACGGCCGACGCCCACAGCCTCCTCGAAGACATGCTCTTCCAGCGCGGAGGCGGCCTCCTGCCTCTGGGCGGCGAAGGCGAGCTATTCAGCGGCTACAAGGGTTACGGTCTCGCCGTCCTCGTCGACATCATGACGGCTGTCACGTCGGGAGGTGTCTTCGGCAAGACGGTGATGGACAGCGAGGCGACATCGGCGCGGGTCTGCCATTTCTTTGGAGCCATACGCCTGGACCTCTTCCGCGACCCATCCGAGCTGAAAACCGACATGGACCGGCTTCTCGGAGAGCTGACAAGCGCCGAACCGGCCGAAGGCTGCGAGCGCGTCTACTATGCCGGGCTCAAGGAACATGAGGCCGAAGCCCTGTGTGATCGCATCGGCGTACCGCTCACCGCGAAGGTGGCGGCTCAGCTGAGGCAGATCGGTCAGGGCCAGGGCGTCGAATTTCCGCTCTAACCCTGGATTATTTTGATGTAGGTGGAGATCCCGCCCAGCAGCATGTCGACGGCTATCGCCGTCAGGACCAATCCCATCAATTTCTCAATGGCGCTGAGGAATCGCTTGCCCAGCCATATTTCGAGCCTCTGTGAAGCGAAGAACACCACCGTTGTAACGGCTATGGCGATGAAAATCGATCCTATCCACTCCAGGGTCAACGAGGCCGAGGAGCCAGAGAGGAGCATCACCGTCGTCATGGCTGAAGGTCCGGCGATAAGAGGGATAGCCACGGGCACGATGAAGGGCTCGGAGCCCGATTCATCTTCCACGAGCTTGCCGCCCGAATCAGGAAACACCATGTTTATCGCAATAAGGAAGAGGATGACGCCGCCCGCAATCCTCAGGCTTTCGTCCGAAAGCTTGACCGCGTTGAGGAAGGCTTTGCCGAAGAGGAGGAAGACGACGAGGGTGAAGAAAGCGATGGCGCATTCGCGCAGTATCACATGCCTTCGCCGTGCCGGGTCCACATTCTTGAGCGCCGCTATAAAAAGAGGGATATTGCCCAGCGGATCGGTGATGAGGATGAGAAGAATCGTCGCGGAGAGGAAACTCTGCTTCATGGGGCCATTGTACGTCCATTGCCCATCGCCAAACAAGGATAGTGCGCGAATCCGAAGCAGCAGCCTCCGCCTCGACAGCAGCGGAAAAACTTATGATTGACAACTATATAATAGTCGACTATCATAAAATTATTGGCATTTTTACGACCTAAAATTGGCGGAGGCTGGAATGAACGATATCAATTTTTCACAACTCTTCGATATGGTAGACAAGGATGAACTAGTCGCGTTTCTGCAGAAAGCGATACAGATTCCGAGCCACATCGAATATCCCGATGAAGAAAAGGAAATTGCAGCCTTCATCGCCGAAAAGATGAGGGCGGAAGGCATCGAAACCGAACTGCAGATAATCGAAGGCAAGCGGCCCAACGTCATATCGACGATCAAGGGCAACCGCAACGGCAAAAGCGTCACTTTCAATGGACACATCGACAGCATTCCTCCCTTTGACCACACCGAGCCATTTTCCGGGAGAATCGATGGCGATTTCATGTACGGACGCGGGGCATGCGACATGAAAAGCGGCATCATCGCCATGGCCTACGCGATGATCGCGATCAAGCGCTCCGGCATCACCCCTCCGGGCGATGTGGTTCTTACGGCCGTGGCGGGAGAAGAATACGGCAGCTTCGGCGCCACCCATTACGTCAAGCATAATGTCCTAACCGATTACGGCATCTGCGGCGAGCCCACGAGCATGAAGATCGGCGCCGCGCAGAAGGGCCTGCATTGGTTCGAGTTCACTATTCCTGGAAAGAGAATCCATTCGAGCGTATCGGCCCAGGGCATCAACGCCCTCAAGAGGGCGAACCAACTGATGACCCTCATAAACGAAAAGCTCGAGCCCGAGCTGAAAAATCGCAAGCACCGACTGCTGGGATCTTCCCTGGTGAATTTGGGGAAGATCTGGGGCGGGGAACAGCCAAATGTCGTCCCTGGCGAAGCGCATCTTCAGATCGAGCGACGATATATACCCGGGGAAACCTTGCAGAGCGTAACCGCGGAACTGCAGCAGATCGTGGATATCTGCAACAAAGGATATGAAAACTATCCCATCACCTTCACCTCGATGCCCTACAGCCTTCTCGTGAGCAAGACACCCATGGATGTCCCCGCCGACAACCCGATCGTCCAGGCGATGCTGGCGGCGGGAAAGACCGTTCTCAACGAGACCATGGAAATCGTAGGCGTTCCTTTCTGGGGCGATGCCGGCGTATTGAATGACGCGGGCGTCACGACGATCCTGTTCGGCCCCGGGGAAGTGAGCGATGCCCATACAGCCCACGAACGCGTCAGCCTGACCGATGTCCATAAAGCGGCAAAAATGTATGCCGCCCTGCCTTTCCTGCTGAATTGAGCATCATGATGGATACAATAGGGGTGATTGGCATAGGTGCCATGGGCAATGGCATCGCGAAAAACCTTATCAAGGCAGGCTATCCGCTCGTCGCGTACAGGCGCGATACTGCTTCCGGCGCCGCGGCCGCCGAGGAACTCGCATCCTTGGGCGCCGCTGTCACCACCTCCCTCCCGGAGCTGTACCAGACCGCGAAAATCCTGATAACCTGCCTTCCCAATTCGCAGATTGTCGAAAATCTGCTGATTGGAAATGCAGGGCTATCGGAGCAACAGCATCCCTCCATCGAATGCGTATTGGATTTCTCCACCTCCCACCCCGATTCGACCAGGAAGATAGCCGCGATTCTCGAGGCCAAAGGCATCGAAATGCTGGATACTCCCATGACGGGCAGCGTCCGGGAAGCGATGGAAGGTACTTTAAAACTGATCGTAGGCGGAAATAAAAAGACCTTCGAACGCCATGTGAATATCCTGGAGAGCGTGGCCGTGATGGTCCTCTACGCCGGCGACCATGGGACAGGCAATCTGGTAAAACTGGCGAACAACTACCTGGCCATCCTGGACCAGGCCGTCACGGCTCGCATCGCCATAGAACTTGAAAAATTCGAGATTCCCGCCGATGTGTACATAAAATTCCTGAGCGGCAGCAGTGCAAACAGCGGCGGATTTCAGCTGATGATGCGTCGCATCACTACTGGGGACTTCAGCAGGAAATTCGGGCTGGAGCTCGCCACGAAGGACATTGGATATTGCAGGGATATTTTCAGTCTTTCCATCACCGACAGGCTCTATGAGATACTTGATGACGCGGGCAAGGCCGGTTATAGGGATAAGGATGTCGGGACGATATACACGTTTCTGAAGGAAAATGTATAATCAATCCGAACGTAAAAATCCTTGGAGCCTGCGGGTTATTTTTGTTGACATCGTGGATTTTTCATATTAGCGTAGACCGTTAAAACAATTATTATAGGATAGTAGCCATGAAGAAGGATGAACGACATTTTCAGAACCTGGCGGAATTCTTGTTCGATAAAATCGCGGAAAATATTCTGACAGGAAAATATAAAGTCGGTCAGAAAATCGTCGAGAACGACATCATGCAGGAGTTTTCCGTCAGCAAATCGCCGGTTCGGGAAGCCCTGCAGGGTCTCATCAAGGTTGGGATCATCGAGTACAAGCCCAGAAGAGGCTGTTATGTAAAGACGATCGCCGCCAAGGATGTAATCGATCATTATCTTGTTCGCACTACTCTCGAGGGCTTGGCGGCTCAGTTGACCTACCAGGAAGTAGGGGCAGAGGCCATCGAAGAATTGAAATCATATTACAGCATGATGAAGGAAGCGTCGGATAAAAATGATCTGAGGTCCTTTCTGGATTCCCATGACCTGTTCCATGAGTTTTTCGCCGAAAACAGCAAAAACGTAATCCTGATCGATTTCTGCAGAAGCCTGCGCATTCAGAATATCCGGTATCGTCTTCAGTTTCTCAATATAAATCTAGGCAACGATCTTCATACCCATGATGATCTGGTAAGGCATCTGGAAGCCAGGGACATGACCCCTGATGGCTATAAAACGCTGATGGAAGAACATATCAGGTATGGGCTGGTGGCATTCCAGAGTTCATTCAGCAACGAAAAGTAAACGTATTCTTCCCTCCTGAGGGATTCCGCACTACCTACTCAATATTTCATTATATTAATATTACTTATAATGCTATGCCATGAAGCTTTTACGCGATATCGACAGCGCAGTTTCAAAAAATAATTATTGACAACTTATATTTAGTCGACTATTATATAGTTTAGAGACCGACTTTTCGGGAGGTTACGATGAGCGACAAAAAATATTCTGCAGTGATGCGCGATTGGGGCAAAACATACCCGATAATCGATAGGGCGGAAGGAATCTATCTCTATGATACCGAAGGCAATACGTACATCGATGGTTCCGGCGGATCTTCCATATGCACTTCTGTCGGGCATGGCGTCAAAGAAATTTACGAGGCTATGTATGAGCAGGGGAAAAAAATCTCCTACGCCCCAACGCATGCCTTCACCGGCGAAGCTGTCGTAAAGCTGGCCGAAAAAGTCGCAAGCGTGGCTCCCGGCGATTTGAAAAACAATTGTCGCGTCTGGTTTTCCTGTACGGGCACGGATTCCACCGATGACGCCGTCCGATTGGCGCGGCAGTATTGGGTGGAAAAAGGAAAGCCGTCGAAATTCCAGGTTATCTCCCGGTGGCAAGCATTCCACGGCAACAATATCGCCGTAGCGGGTTTCTCCGGAATATCCGCGCGCAGAAAACTGTTCCAGCCCATGTTTGTGGACTCCGTTCATCTTCCCCCCGCCTACTGCTATCGATGTCCCTATGAACAGAAGCACCCGGAATGCAATCTTCTCTGTGCGCGAGCCCTTGAGACGGCGATACGTCAGCAGGGTCCGGAAAATGTCTCGGCGTTTATCGCCGAACCGATGGTAGGCGCCGCGCTCGCTGCAGTGCCAGCACCTGAAGGATATTTCCAGAAGATTCGGGAGATTTGCGACAAGTACGATGTTCTCTTCATAGCCGATGAAGTCATGACAGGCTGGGGAAGGACGGGAAAGCGTTGGGCGATTGAGTATTGGGGCGTCACGCCCGACATAGTAGCCACCGCCAAGGGCATGACCTCGGGATACATACCGATCGCGGCCATCATCGCCAAAGAAAGCATCTGGGCCGTATTGGAAGCCAACAAGTCACCTTTCAAATCAGGGCACACCTTGAGCGCCAACATCATCGCGAGCGCTGCAGCGCTTGCGGCCATCAACTATATGGAAAAGAACAACCTGACGGAAAAAGCGGCCACAAGAGGCAAGCAGCTTCTGAAAGGCCTGGAAAAACTTGCTGAAAAGCACCCCTTTATCGGAAGAGTGAGCGGTTTGGGATTGATGGTGGGTTTCGAATTTGTCAAAGATAGGGCAACCAAAGCGCCATATCCTCAATCGGCTAACGTCAGCAAGATGGTCGAAAAGGAAGCCCTTAAGCGGGGACTCGTGATATTCCCCTGCTCTGGAAGCATCGATGGGGTTGAAGGGAGCATGGTCATGCTGGGGCCGCCCCTGGTCATCACCGAGAAGCAGGTCAACGATATGCTCTTGATTCTCGACGAGGCTCTCACCGAAGTGGAACGTCAGCTGGCAAACGCCTAAAACGTTGTGCGATATTAAATTTTCGGCGATAGGACGATGTATACATTTCCAGCAATTTTATAGAGGTGTAATGCGATGAATAACGGATATTTCCATAGAGTACATAGAATGTCGCCCACGATGTTCTGGATCAACAACCCGACGCGGGAGGAAGCACGCCTCGCCATAGAGAACGGAGCGCTGGGATGCACGAACAATCCTTCATACAGCCACAAAATGCTTCAACAGCCCTCCGAGGCAGCCCAGGCGAGAAAATTCCTCGAGGAAGCCGTCAAGGAAACCAAGAACGACGACGAAGCTGCAGCTATCTACCAAAGAAAGCTCGTAAAGCAAGTCCAGGAAATCTTCTATCCGATATGGGTTCAGAGCCACGGCAAACATGGTTACGTGAGCATCCAGGGGGATCCCATACACGAGGATGACGCGAACGTCATTATAAGCGAGGCTCACAAGAACAGGGAGCTGGGCGAAAATATCGCTATCAAGATCCCCTGCACAAAGGCCGGCCTTATCGCCATGGAAACGCTCGTGGTCAAAGGCTATCCAATCAACGCTACCGAAATAATGTCGGTAGCGCAGGGGATTGAGCTCTGCGAAATGCATAAATCCATAACGGCCAAGCTAAAATACGCTCCGCCCCTGTGGCTCAGCTTCATCACCGGCATATATGACGAGTATCTGGAAAATTACGTGCGCGACAACAAGGTCGACATCGAGGGGGATATCGTTCGGCAGGCGGGAATGGCCGCGACGCGCAAGATGTACCGGATCATCCAGGATCGTGGATACAAGGTGACGATTATCGGCGGGGGAGCGCGTCAGCTGCGCCACTTCACCGATATGGTGGGCGGCGACCAGGTCGTGACGATCAACTGGAAAGGTGCCGCCGATCTGCTCATCGAACAGAATCCCGATGTCGTCCACAGATTCTTCAACCCTGTGCCGCCACTCGTCATCGACGAACTTCTGGAGAAATTGCCCGATTTCCGCAAGGGATGGGAAAACAAAGGCTTGTCGGTCCATGAGTTCGAGGAATTCGGCCCCGTCGAACTGTTCCGCAGCATGTTCCTGAAATCCTGGATAGCAGTGCTTCAGGAGATCAAGACGATGCGCGGCTGAAGGAATAGCATCCAACCCTGGTTGCCGCCAGGCATCGAGGCAAAAAAAGAAGCAAGAGTGGATCCCACTCTTGCTTCTTTTTTATCGCATCCTTATTTACTCAGTCAAAAAGCACCAATGCGATCACTTCCATTTCCTCGCTGCCGGTATTTTCGATGGCGTGGCTCTGCCCGTTCTGGATAATGCCCACATCGCCAGCCTTTACAGGTATCAATTCGCCATTGTCATTGAAAACGCCTTCGCCCCTGGCGATGAAGTAGGCCTCGAAATCGCCCGTGTGCTTATGATAGCCGATCGAAGTGCCGGGCTTCAGGATATTACGAGCGAAGAGCCTGCCCTTGCCCCTGAATTCATCCCGCTCCATTATCTGGATGACATCGACGGAACCCTTGCCCCCGCCCATCTCGGAGCGCGTCTCTGAACGCATCTCCGATCCTTTTCGCACCATGAATCGCCTCCCTGGAATCAGATTCCACGCCCCCCGTCGACATCGAGAATGGTACCCGTGACCAGCGATGCCTCGTCCGAGGCGAGATACAGAGCCGCATTGGCGATATCTTCAGGCTGGGCGAAACGCCCGAGAGGAATGGAAGCCTTGAAGCTCTTCCTCGCCTCAGCCTCATCCCTTTCACCAATAAAACCGAAGAACATGGGAGTATCAACGGCCACAGGATTGATCGCGACAACCCTGATGCGATCTTCGGCCAATTCGCCGGCGAGGGCTCTTGTCAAGGTTACAACCATTCCCTTGGAGGCCGCATAGATGTTCTGTCCCGGCCTGGGGCGGGAAGCGGCTATCGAAGCGGTGTTGATTATCACTCCACCCTTTCCCTGCTTTTTGAAAATGGGTACGGCGAATTTGCATCCCAGGAACACGCCCCTGACGTTCACGTTGATGACGCGATCGAACAACTCCTCGGGATAGTCCTCGATCTTCTGGTTGGTCTGGGGAATGCCAGCGTTGTTGAACAGAATATCCAGCTCGCCAAAGGCCTTCAGCGTCTCGGCAAACATATTCTGGACATCGGCCGATTTGCTGACGTCGACTTTTACGGCGACACAAGTGTCGCCCTCTTTCCGTATCAGGTCGCAGGTTTCCTCGGCTGCCGCGAGATTGAGATCCGCGACAACCACCCTGCATCCTTCTTTCGCGAACAAGAGAGCGGTGCCGCGACCGATTCCCGAACCCGCGCCCGTTATCACCGCTACTTTTTTTGCCAATCTGTCCATGTTCATTCCTTCCTGTGCGACTTGCGCAGCACGCTAGAGATAGTCACCCGATTTCAATACCCAAGCGCACGAGGCAATGCTGTTGCTATGATCGGGAAGTAGGTTATCAGCAATACTAGTCCAAGCTCCAATATCATGAAAGGAAATACATTCTTGATGACCCGCTCGATCGAAATCTTGCCGATCCCCGCGCCTACATACAGACATACTCCCACTGGCGGCGTGATCAATCCTACGGTCAGATTGAGGCAGACGACGATAGCCATATGAAGAGGATCGATATTGAAATACCTCGTCAGCGGAACAAGCATGGGGGCAAGGAGAATGATGGCAGCGCCAGGATCCAGGAACATGCCGGCAATTAAAAGAAGGAGATTCAGCAATGCCAGGAAGACATAGGGATTTTCCGAAATCGAAGTCATGAAGATCAATGCCTGTTGGGGAAGCTGCATGATCGAAAAAATCCAGGCAAGACTGGAAGCCGTCGAAATGACGAGAAGGGCGATGGAGATAGTTACCGAAGAATTGACCATCACCCTGTACAGATCCTTCAGCTTGTATTCGCGATACACGAAGACGCTGAGGATCAACGCGTATACCGCGGCGATGTTTCCAGACTCGGTGGCGGTGAAGGCGCCACTCAGGACGCCGCCTACTATGATTATAGGCATAAAAAGCACCAATACGGCTTTTCTTGTGAGTTTAAAAAATTCCCAGAAGCCCGGGAAGGGAGCATCGTTGCGGGGGTATTTTCGCTTTACAGAATAGTAATAGGCCAATCCGCCAATAGCTACTCCAAAAAGAAGTCCGGGCACGATGCCGGCGATAAACAGGGCACCGATGGAAGTGCCGGTGGCCATCGCGTAGATGACCATGATGGTACTGGGGGGAATGATCGGTCCGACCACCGATGCCGCAACAGGGAGCGCGGTGGCGAAGTCGTCATCGTAGCCTTCCTGCTTCATCGCAGGAGTCAGCATCGAACCGACGGCCGCCAGATCGGCCACCGCCGCGCCGCTGATGCCGGCAAAGAAAACGCTGGCAGCGACTGCCGTCAGCGACGTACCACCCCTTACTCTGCCGATGAGGACCTTGGAGAATTCAACCAGGCGCTTGGTGATGCTGCCTGTGCTCATGATCTCTCCCGCCAGGATGAAGAAAGCGCCGGCCATCAAGGGGAAGGTATCTATCCCGGTGACAAGCTTTGTCGTGATTGCCGTCGGTGAGATTCCGCTGTCCAGGAAGCTCGCAATCATGGCGGACAATCCGATGGTGAAGGAAATCGGCATCCCGACGAACAGCAGAACGATGAATGCTATGGAAACAAGAATTACTATCATTGTTTTTGGCTCTCCTTCAGGACTGTGTTGCTTTATGATTCGTATTCTGACTGAGCAGCTTCGTGAGTATCGGGATAAGCTGTACAACGCAGAGTATGCCTCCCACCGGAAGACAGGCATATACGAATGCGACAGGCATCTGCAGACCTGGCGAAAGCTGTTCCATGTTCTGCAGCGTGATGATTGTGCCATAATAGATAATGTTCAAGGCAAAGGCCAGAAGACCCAGATGGGCGATCAGGGCGCATACTCTCCTGATCTTCGAGCTGGATTTCTCGACATACCAGGTGAACCCCAGATGCGAGCCCTTCCGAATGCCGATGCTGGCTCCGAGGAACACGATCCAGATCATGAGATATCGGGCAGCTTCTTCCGACCAGTAGAGCGGGGTCTGAAAAATATATCTGAACAGCACTTGAGCGAATACTATCAGGGTCATCGCCGTAAGAAGAATGAAGAGGATCTTCTCGGTGATGGAACTCAGGGTTTTCGCAAGCCATGTCATATGCTTCACTCCTTCCCGGCGGACAGCGCCATGTAATACAAGTACTTTAGAATTCACCCAAGCTGATTACAATACAAGACCAGTCAGGACATCCCCACAGGGACAGCCTGACTGGTCCTCAATCATCCGTAAATCAGTTGCCGTAGATTTCCAATTCAGCCTGCTTGACCGCGGCCTGGACTTTGTTGATCCATTCCATGCCAATAGTACCCTTCATGTACTCGATAACCGCCGGCTGGGCAGCTGCCCTGAACCTCTCCTTCTCGCTGGGAGGAAGCGTGTAGATTTCCTTGATCAAGTCTTTCAGGATGAAGTAAGACTGGACCGATGCGGCTTCCTTGGGACCTTCCAGGAAGGACTGCCAGACGCGGGATCCGTTCACGAGAATTGTCTGATAGTCTTCGGGGAGAGACTTGAATTTCTTGTCGTCCACGAACATGAACTTTGTGCTGTACGTATGGGCATCCACCGTGATGTACGGCTGCTGCTCATAGAGCTTGTACGCATAGATGCCATCCAGAGGATTTTCCTGACCGTCCACTACTTTCTGCTGCAACGCGCTGTAAAGCTCGTTGCCTCCAGCCATCGGTGTAGCCATGGCTCCCAGCGCGTTGACCATTGCCACATAGGTCTTGTCCTGCATAACCCTGATTTTCAGACCCTTGAGGTCTTCAAGCTTATAGATCGGCCTCTTGGAGTTTGTAAAGCTGCGGAATCCGTTCATGCCAAAAGCGAGGACCCTGAGCTTGCCCTTTTTATAAATCAGGTCCTTGAGCTCCTGCCCAAAGGGACCGCTGAGTACTTTCCACGCCACGGGGCCGGCCTTGAAGAGATAGGGAATCGAGAGGACGGATACTTCGGGAACGAATCCCGCGACAGGACCTTCCGCCGAAGTTCCTATATCGATGTTGTTGGCCTTGACCGCCTCAATGACTTCACGCTCGTTTCCCAGCTGGGCGCTGGAGTAGATCTGAATCTGGAGCTTGCCGCCAGTCTGGGATTCGACGTAATCCTTGAACGCGACAGCCGCGTTGAATTCAGGATTGTCGGAAGAAGGCTCCTGCAGCGAGTACTTGAGCGTATAATCCGCCTTGACTCCCTTGAATTTGCTCTCGCCAAGCGCGGCGCCCGCAGAGGATGCCTTGGCCTGTGCGAACAGCACTGCAGGCAGAGCGACCAGAAGCAGGGCCGCCACCAAAACGATAAATACCTTTCTCTTCATACATTGTCTCCTTTTGAAAAATGAAATCGCAGAGATTACATCTCATGCAATGCTCATCAAAGCAGTCTTAATATTAGTCGACTAAATGATAGTTGTCAATGAAGAAATTAAAATTCAGAACCGATATACTATTTCTTTATAATATATAAATTAATGAAGTAATTCCAGAACGGGGCAACGGTGTTCATCCGTTCTCAAGGATGGAACAAGCTCAATAAATACTCATTAAACGGCTATGGCGCTTCGCCTGATGGACACTAACGACGAAGTGACGACGGCGCCAATGATGACGAGACCACCCATGACTGCCCGTTTTCCCGGAGCCTCGCCTATGACAATGAATACCCATACCGGGCTGAAAAGAGGCTCGAGGACAGCCGTAAGAATGGACTCCAGTGCCGTGATCCGTTTAATACCGTACGCGAAGAGTATGGACGAGATTCCTATCTGGACGATCCCCAATTCCGCGATAGCGAGAACGGAGCCTGCAGTCAGGGTTGGTGCAGACAGGAAAAGCGAGATGAATCCCGCGATGAGGGCGGTGAAGATATTGCCCATAAGGAGGGCATCGAGGGGTCTGGCGTCCTTCTGCTTCCTTAGCATGACGATATTGAGAGCGAAAGTCAGACCTGTCAGGGTTGCCACCAGGTCGCCCAGGAGATTGCCTCCGGCCAGGGAATCCAGAAAGAAGAGGATCATGCCGAACAGGATTGCAAAGAGAGCAAGACAGTGTTCAATCCGCGGCTTCTCCTTGAGCATCATGGAGCCGAGTATAGCGACATAGACCGGCGCGCCATACTGGAGCAGAATCGCATTGGCGGCCGTCGTGTGCTTGTTGGCGAAGACGAAGAGGATCATGGTAGCGGCATAGGCTAGGGCAGATACGACCTGATCGAAGGAAAACGTGAAGCGCGGTCTCCGGATGACCACCCAAAGAAAGACTGATGCGATGGCGCTTCTCACCCCCGCTATCGCAAAGGGCTGCCAGTCTATGAGCTTGATGAAAAGACCAGAAGTGCTCCAGAGAATCGCGCAACCCGCCATGGCCAACACTCCTGCGGTCTGCACACCCATGGTTTTCCTGCCGACCAGGATCCGATCTGCGGACATGGATATCTAGCGCTCCAATTTCCTGTAAACGATGCGATGCGGCCGTTCGGCGTCGACGCCCAGGGTCGAGCGGCGCCATTCTGCGTACTCCGTCCAGTTGCCGTCGAACCATGTAGCCTTGGAGTCGCCTTCGAAGGCGAGGATGTGGGTGCAGACGCGGTCCAGGAACCAGCGGTCGTGGCTGACGACGAGGGCTACGCCGGCGAAGCTGTCGAGGGCTTCCTCGAGGGCACGCATCGTGTTGACATCGAGGTCGTTGGTGGGTTCGTCGAGGAGCAGCACGTTCGCGCCTTCCTTGACGATCATGGCGAGATTGAGCCTGTTGCGTTCGCCGCCCGAGAGCACGCCCACCTTGCGCTGCTGGTCCTGGCCGGAAAAATTGAACCAGGAGCAGTAGGCGCGCGAGTTGATCTCGCGGTTTCCCCCGAGCACTATGAGATCCAGGCCGCCCGAGAGCTGCTCCCAGACTGACTTGTCAGGATCGAGGTTGGCGCGCATCTGGTCGGCATAGGCGAGCTTTACCGTGTCGCCCAGGACGATCTGGCCGGAGTCGGCCTTGTCGCGGCCGGTGATTATGTTGAGGAGAGTGGTCTTGCCAGCGCCGTTCGGACCGACAATGCCAACGACGGCGCCTGGCGGCACCTCAAAATTGAGGTCGTCGAAGAGGAGCCGGGAGTCGAAGCCTTTCGCGAGGCTCTCGGCGCGGATGACCATCTTGCCCAGCCGCGGACCCGCCGGTATCACGATCTTGGTTTCGCGTATCTTCTCTCTGCCGTCTTCGGCGAGGAGCTTCTCGTAGCGCTCGATGCGGGCCTTGCTCTTGGCATGCCGGCCCTTCGCGCTCATGCCTATCCACTCGAGCTCGCGCGCGAGGGTGCGGGCGCGTTCGGAATCGCCCTTCTCTTCCTGCTCGAGCCGCTTTTTCTTCTGGTCGAGCCAACTCGAGTAGTTGCCCTTCCAGGGGATGCCCTCGCCGCGGTCCAGTTCAAGGATCCAGCCGGCGACATTGTCCAGGAAGTACCTGTCGTGCGTCACGGCGATGACCGTACCCTGGTAGTCGCGCAGGTGACGCTCCAGCCAGGCAATGGTCTCGGCGTCGAGATGGTTGGTGGGTTCGTCGAGGAGGAGGATGTCGGGCTTTTTGAGGAGAAGCCGGCAGAGGGCCACGCGTCGGCGCTCGCCTCCGGAAAGCTGGTCCACGATCTGGTCGGCGGGAGGGCAGCGTAGCGCTTCCATGGCAAAATCCAGCCGCGAGTCGAGATCCCAGGCGTTCTGCGCATCCAGCTTTTCCTGGAGCGCCGCCTGCCTGTTGGCGAGCTTGTCGAAATCGGCGTCGGGATCGCCGTAGGCTTCATTCACCGCGTCGAACTCGGCGAGCGTATCCACGAT
>PGXP01000268.1 GCA_002839205.1 Spirochaetae bacterium HGW-Spirochaetae-9 | reverse complement strand
CCTCGAACACCTCGGCCTGGAATACCTCGAACAGACATTCGCTTTGTTGCCATGCCGTCGGATACATCCCCGCCTTCATCGCCAGATGGTTGAGCATCGTATCCCTGTCCCACCCTTGTTCGGTCGCCACTTGTGGCAGAAAGACCGCACGGTGATGCCCGCAGGTGAGCAACACGCCATCGGTTCCCACTACTATTTCCCCGGGACTTTCAATGGGTCTCGGTATGGTCAATACGGAGATTTCAATCGTCAAGTGTGCAAGTTCCTCAAGATGCACCGCCTGGAAACGCGGATCATGGAAGGCACTCTCCCGAGCCAACCGTTGTATCAACCGGTACAGGGGTTTTTGCCCGAGGATATTGCCTATGCATCCCCGCAAGGCACCTTCTCCGCCTGGAGAGATACCCTTGCGCTTGAGGGTGACGAAGGCCCCTTCCTCTCCCTGCAACTCGAGGGGAGGGTTTCTCCCGATCAGGGTTAAGGTTGCGGACGGTTCCCCCGTAAGCGCTTCCTGGATCGATTCACGGGCGATACGCAACAGATGCCGCCTATTCTCTTCGTTCATACCTACCTCCAAAGAATTGTGCAATAGGCCACGAATTCGGTCGCTTTCGTTCCCAGTACATCAAGCGAGGTATAGTAGTCGGCAACCCGCCCCGATTGCTCCAATCGTACCCCCAACGCGCTTACGATCGACGCGGCGGCTATGCCACACACAGTCGAATGTCCCATGCGCTGGGTAAGGAAAACAGGACCCAACTCCCCGTTGGCCAATTCGGTGGCCAACTTGAGGTCCGCCTCGCGGACTTTCGCCGCAACACCGGCATCGACATGGGCCCCGAACGGAGCATGCCCGAACCGGTGGCCATAATGAGTGAAGTCACTCGAGGCGACAACCAGCGTCTCGCCACGCTCCAGGGTATCGGCACCCAAGACCTTCACCAGAGAGGCTGCCAACCGCTTGGCATGGCTGGCATCGGTCACATGGGAAACCAATGCCATCGATACGGCGATCGGTTCGGCTTGCCGCAATTGCAGGTATGCCAAGAACGGTAGGACCATCTCGACCGCGTGCTCTCGCTGGATAGCGTTGGTCGCATCGGGTCCATGGGTTTCCAAGCCGGTGCGGAAAGCCGACAATCTGCCCAATGGCGTGTCGTATCCCGAAAACGTACCGAAAGACAATGTGTCGTCTGGCAATACGATATTGTGCGAAGGTGAGAGTATCACCACCCGCCGGATGATTTTCGGGGCATTACAGACCAGGTGCCCCAATCCTCTGGCGCTGTAGGCCAATCCTGCATGGGGCAGGACGGCCAAACCGATTGGTCCCCGGGTATCCTGCTGTGAACCGACAGCCTGGGCAGCTTGGATAGCAGCATCGATGGTCGAGCGCAGCACGTCAGGTTCGGCAGCATACCAGGTTCCCGCATACCATGCCTTGCGCACGGTGGGCGTTCCTTCATTATCCATATCCGACTCCTCGGCACCAGTATACTCCACCACATGCCTCCAGTACAGACTTGAACAAGAAAAGGCCCCGAACGCGAAGTCCGGGGCCGGTGTATTGGGTATATCCATGTTCGATCACGATCTATCAAAGGGTTATCCAGGCTGCTCCTTTCTCCGAGCTTTCCACACACGCGCCGATAAAACGGACGCCATCGACACCAGCTTCGACCGTGGGGAACTCCAACGCCTTGCGATCCAACTTTTTCCCCGCCTTCTTTGCCAACAAGGCATTCGCATAGGCCTTGTAGATGTTGGCGAACGCTTCGAACACTCCCTCCGGATGTCCCGAGGGCAACCGGTTGTACCGCTGGGCAGCATCGACGAATACATCGCGTCCCCGCGACCATCCTTGTGTGGCTTCCCCAAGTTTCACCATGGTGAAATGGTCGGGATGCTCCTGGAACCATTCGATAGTCCCCTTCGTACCGAATATCCTGACACGCAAACCATTGTCATAGCCGATCGCAATTTGGCTCGACCAGTACAATCCCTTGGCACCGCTTGTATATTCGACCATGATGGTGGCATTGTCGTCCAACTGCCTTCCCTCGACAAACTTGTCCAACCGTGCGCTGAGCCGCTGTA
>PGXP01000267.1 GCA_002839205.1 Spirochaetae bacterium HGW-Spirochaetae-9 | reverse complement strand
GACTCCCCATTTTACCGTGCTCTTGCCAAAGCGGAAGTACATTTCGTCGTTGAGGCTGAAATCGGCGAAAAGTTCGAAGATGGAAATGTTGGGCGAGGTGATCGAGGCGCTCGTCGTTGTGACGCTTATGGGAGGCCCAGCAGTATATGCGGCGCTTTTCAGAAAAGTCTTCTCTGTAGAAAAAGGCCAGCCAGTCTTGACCGATCCATGGACACGAAAATCTTCCTTCGGACGCGCGTCGAAATACAGTGTCGATTTCAGGCTTGAATCCAGGCTTGTCTCGTCCGGATCGAGGATAGGCGATCCGCCTCCCCAAAGATCGGTCCAGGTAACCGATGGCGACAGGGAACCTGAGAACGAGCCCCCAATCCGGACTGTCTCAGACGTGAGGGCAGAAGTGACGGGATTCGAGGAAGCCGCAGCTGCAGCATTCAATGGCGCTGACGACGGTTCTTCAATCACTTCCTCTCCAAACAGCGCATCCAGATCCATTTCGAGATCCTGATCGGTTCCTGTATCCTGTGCTCCTGCCATAAAGGTCGTGATAAGAAAAAGAGTAACTGCCAGCACCCGTATTCCTGCGAATCTCGTTCTATGGTTCATGTCTCTATATCTCCTGTGATCCTGTAAAAGGTACGGGCTATCGGTTCACCTGTTCGAGAAAAGCCTTCGTGAAAACCTTGTCAGGCAGTTTTTCAACCGCCTGCTCTGCCATGGTGATCTGGCTCTTCTCGCCCTTGTTGATCTCGTCCACGATCAGAATCTGTGATGGAAGGAGCTTGCCGTCGAGAGTGACGTATTTGGGGTAGAGGGTTGTCCGCATGAGGCGGCCGTTGACGGAGAAATCCTCTTGCTTCAAGACCATCGTCCTGTCTTTGCGCACATAGAGAAGGACGCGTTCGTAAGGCACTTCATTGGTCCTGGCCTTGAGGTCCAGTATCCAGACGGGATATTTTCCAATCGTACCTTCCGTAACCTTTTCGATCGTGTAATCGTCAACCATGGACGATGCGGTAAAATCCGAATTCTTGGCTTCGCTGTTCTGCAGGTTTTCCTTCACCGAGGAGTGGGAGAATTTCCGGCTTGTGGGATCGTAGAACCAGACGTTGTCATCTTCGCGCAGGTATCCCTGACCCTTGTTGACCTCTGGGAGCATGACGAGGATGGTGAACTGCTTTTTCGTGTCACGCCGGAACACGCGCACCTGGCTCACGCTCTGCTTTTCGCCGGGTTTTTCCGAAACGATGGTGAAAAGCGAGGTGTAGTCCTTGCCGGGGAAATTCCCCAGATCGTCGAGTTCCTTGAGAATGTTCTCGGCCGCCTGGTTGGAGAGGCCTTGCGCGGCTGCGATGGCCGGGAGAGTGATGAGGATGGCGGCTGTGAGGAGAAAGGCGCCAATGCGCCTGCCCTTATAGTTCCTATTTTTCATATAAGCTCCGATTGCGCTGTGATGGATGGGCGAGGCTCATGGCCCGCCGCCGAAAGCGAGTGAAGGATTTTCACTTCATTGTCCTCAAAGCCAGTGCCGGTTCCATCTTCGCTGCAGATTTTGCAGGGAAATAGGCGGCGAAAAGGGTGAGGAGGGCGATGATGATGATATTGCCAAGGGCGCGCAGGGGCGGCAGGAAGAAGGAAAGATGGCCGTTGCGCATAATCAGGAATGCCGGCGAATCCATGCCGAAATTGATAAGCGAGAGCAGGCTCATCGCGACGAGAGCCAGAATTATGCCGGCAATGGCTCCACCCAGGGCGAGGAAGAATGCTTCATAGAGGAAAAGCGAACGGATTTCTCCGCGCTGGACGCCTATAGCCCTCATCGTACCGATCTCGCGGATTCGCTCGTACATCACCATCCTGAAAGTATTGGTGATGCCAATCATCACGATAGCGAAAAGGACGAGGAGGACGACGAGGCTGGAGGTGTCGAGTGCAACCACGATCTGCCTGGCCTGCGAAAGCACGTCATCGATCGTGTAGACGCGATATTTTGTTCCCTGCCAGGTTTCCTTGTTCTGGCTCTGCATCATGGCCATGAAGGGGGTCGTGGTGCCCGAGTCGTCCGTCTTGTTCTGTTCGAAGAGCTGGAGCCCCATCCCGTTCATCGATGTATAGAG
>PGXP01000266.1 GCA_002839205.1 Spirochaetae bacterium HGW-Spirochaetae-9 | reverse complement strand
CTGATGGATCCAATTTGTATGGTAGCAGGTCTTCAACCACGACGTCATCTGGTCGAGCGGCTAACTGGTCGAACAGGTAGGTCATGTACAGAACTGGATCGTGGCCATTGAGCTGTGCGGTTGCCAAAAGGCCGTAGTATGCAGCGCTAGATACCGCTCCGCTCGGCGAGTCCATGAAGAGCCATCCCTTGCGCCCAACGACGAAGGGGCGGATTTGGTTCTCCACGAGGTTCGTATCGGGACGTAGCAACGGGTGGTCCACGAATCGTGAAGCCTTGGGCCACTGCTCCAGAGCGTAGGAGATCGCCTTGCCCAGGTTTGTTTTCGGTGGCACCGATCCGTTCTTGGCATCTAGCCAGGATTTGATGCCCGCTAGAATCGGAGCCATCGCCACGGCGCGCGTTGCCGTGAACGCTTCGTCGTTCAGGCGTCCATCATCGAGCTTTTCACGAAGACGCCGTTCGACCGCATAGAGATCCTTAAGGAGTTCGAGCATGAGCCCCGCTTCGCCGACCTTGCCCATCGATTCATAAGCCTCGAAGAACCTGCGACGGATATGCGCAAAGCATCCGACATGGACTATGCCCGGACTCTGGCCTATTCCCGAGTATCCCGCATAGCCGTCGGTTTGCAAATAGCCCTTATACCCAGCTAGAAGAGCATTCGGGGTATCGCTCGACCTCGAGGGCCGGTACACGAACTGCACGATAGGCCGTTTATCACGGTAGCCGTATCGGACCCACATATACGACTGGCTTGTCGGCTTCTTGTCGGGAATGCGGTGCACCTGCACCGGCGTCTCGTCCATCAGGATGACCGGCGACTGCGCAAGGTCTTGATTCATCGCCGCGATCACGGGCGATATCCGCACCGCGGTTTTCATCGTTAGGTTGGACAATGTCGCCCTGCTGATATCGAGCCCCGAACTGGCGTACATCTTCTCGACGCGGTAGAACGGGATTCCGTAAGCGTACTTGGCTCCGATGCACAGCGCTATCGAGCGGTTGGAGAAATCGCTTCCCTTGACGATCTTCGCCGGTCCCGGAGCGGTCACGATCGTCTTTTCTTCGCTCGCCAGGAAACCATCACAGGGACACGGGCCGTACACGTTGCGTAGGTGAACGATCCGGATAACCTTCGCAGGAACAAGGTCGAATTCCTCGCTCCGCTCCTGATTGATCATCGGCCGTACGGTACCGCAGCAACGGCACGTCTTCTCTTCGTCGCTCAGGTCGTGTACGACCTCGACGGTCTCGTCGGGATTCGACCGCTTCTTCCGGCCTGCGTTCGAACGCTGGTATTCCTTGACGACCGTGGTCGGCCCGGTGGTTTCGGCTTTGTCGCTCTCGACTTCGGCTTCGTTGAACAGCCTGAGCTGGAGGTCTTCACTGCCTGACAGTTTTTCGCTCGAGGATCCGAAGAGTGCGCGCTCGCGTCCAAAAAGCTTTTCGCGCATCCACAGCAGCTCGCGCTTGAGGTCAGCGATCTGGCTGACCATGACGAGATGCTGCCGTTTGAGTTCATCGATGTCATCAGGTATCGCTGCAACCGCATCTGCCATGACAGAATTCTATCATGACTTATTTGTTTAAACAAGCATTATTTAAGCGACTTTCGTGTATTGAAGGTGCTTGTGCTCAGCGAACACGTTGATACCCCGAAGCACCATTTTAAGCTGCATCCGAGTCAGCTCGCCGGGTGCCTCGTCGATAGCTGGCCAGGGAAAAGAATCGGCTTCAAGCCGCTTCTGCCAGAGGCAGAAGCCTGTCGCGTCCCAGTACAGTATCTTGATGACATGCCGGGTCTTGCCGCAGAACACCAGATATGCTCCGGAAAGCGGTCCCTCCGGCATCGCGGTTTGCGCTATCTCTGCAAGCCCGTTTATCTGCTTCCGCATGTCCGTGTAGCCGGTCTTGATGTATATCTTCGTATCCTTCGCAAAAATCATGGCGGTCTCCTTCTCGAAGGATGATCGCTTGGATTTGTAGTTTCGAAAATATGGGGTGAAATTGACGCTTACCAACCTCTCTTGTGTTTCTATGCAACAGAACGTAATTCGGTATCAATTCTCTGGAATTTGCTCTCGTACATTTGATCCGGTGTCAGATAATCATGCGAGGCATGG
>PGXP01000265.1 GCA_002839205.1 Spirochaetae bacterium HGW-Spirochaetae-9 | reverse complement strand
TACGCGGAAGCCTGACATTCAGTACCACCTTTGCGAATAGGGCATCCTCCAAAAGGTGCAGGGGATTGGCTATTCCCGCACTGGGATACCGACCGGCAAGCAGGGCGACAACAGCCAATACGACGAGAAGCAAGGCGAAGGCCAGCAACCGGTACCGGTAGATACCGATGCGGGTGGAATAGCGGTAGGCTTGTTCCGATCCGGCTTTCTGGTTCATGGTCATCGGATTACCGAGGAGCGGTACGCATCTACCAACGGTCCGAGAATCTCCTCGGATTGGATGCCATAGAAGTCGGTATAGAACGAGCGGATCTCCACTTCCATATCGAAATCGGGGAACAGGGTCGGATGGAGTTCGGCGGCAAGCCATTGCAAGGCCAATATCCATCGGCTATCCGACTGGAAGTAGTTCATGACATCGGCTGGCGTCGAGCCGATGCTTCCTGTTCGGGTTGCCGCGAGTTGCTGCCATTGGGGGCTTGCATCGATTGCCTGCAGGAAAGCCGATGCCGGCGACTTGTAGCTGATAAGGAAGATGTTGGCGGGATTCCAAGCGGCTATCTGTTCGAACGATACCTTCCGCCAGGAATTCGCGGCGAGATTCGCGTCCATCCATTCCGGGTTGCCTCCCGCACGGAGGGTGATGCTCGTTTGTATCCAATCCTTGGGAGAAACGCTGAACGCTGTCACGCCATCGGAGGCTGCGGCTTGCATCATCAATACACCCGGACGTTGCGATTCGTCCAAGGAGGCGATCACTGTATCGACCGCTTGTTCACGGATTTCGAACGCCTCGATTATACGCCTTGGCGTTTCGGCATCATCCAACAGCCTTCCCAACTCGACAATTTCCGATTTCCAGGCTTGGGGAGTCTCCAGGTCCATGACGAATACGGGTATTCCGAACGGTTCCAACAGGGCGACCACCGAATCGTAATTGCTCGATTTGGTGAGCACAAGGTCGGGTTCTTGTGCGATGATCTCCTCCGCACCGACTTGCTGCCCCAGACGGCCGGTTATCCTGTACTCGGGTCTGATCAGGTCGAAATAGTCGCCCAACCCCTGGTCCGTCTTGGCCAACACGATCTTCATGTCTTTGGCGGCGGGAAACAGGAACAATGCATCGGCAGGCATCACTGCAGCCCTTCCCACCACCAGGATCCGTTCCAAATCTCCCGAGACGGAGACTTCCCGTCCAAGGGCGTCGATTGCCGTACGGACCTCGGATGATTTCGACGACTCGGCCACTCCCTGGGCAACAAGTGGCAGGGATACCAGAAATACACACACAAGGGTTAGCAAGATCCTAGACAACTTCAGCTTCATGACAGACTCCTCGGATTGACGGATAAACTACCCGATATGCTACCATTATATTTATGAAAATACAACGGAAATATGGAAACTGGTAAGGTCAACCGCCACGATATCGGTATCTACCTTGCATCACCACCAAATTCAGAGTAATCTGTCACCAATCGTACGTTAAGCGAGGCCCGTTTTGGAAGACCGTGGAATCATGGAACAGCTCACGCAAGTACCTGCGCACCAACGGGTGTTGGGAGCGTTGGTATCGAAAGACAGGAATACCATGTTGTTGGCTATGGCGACTGCCTTGGAACAGCATTCACAGCGGCTTTTCGCCGCCAATAGGAAAGATATCGCAGCCGCGGACCAGGCGGATCTCGCCACACCATTGCGCAAGCGGTTGGTGTTCGACGAGAAGAAGTTGGCCAGTGTGTGTGACGGGGTCCGACAGGTCGCATCGTTGCGCGACCCCATTGGACGGATACGGGAACGTCGATTGCTGGATGACCAATTGCTTCTGGAACGTGTGGATGTTCCCATCGGTGTGATCGGCATGGTATTCGAGTCGAGACCAGATGCCCTGGTCCAGATTATCTCCCTTTGCTTGAAAAGTGGAAATGCGATCATCCTCAAGGGGGGACACGAGGCTTTGAACACCAACAGGGAGCTGGTTGCGGTTATCAGGGAATCGTTGCAGCCCTTTGTTGCGGGAAGCGGATGGATCGTCCACTTGGAGAGCCGCGAGGATGTGAAGTCCCTGTTGGAACTCGATGATATCGTCGATCTGCTCATCCCCCGTGGCTCGAATGAATTCGTCCG
>PGXP01000264.1 GCA_002839205.1 Spirochaetae bacterium HGW-Spirochaetae-9 | reverse complement strand
CTCGCCGCGCAGGATGGAAGCGGCATCATGAGCGCCGAGGGTGCGTCGGCTTACATCCGGATCGAGCCAGGAAACCAGAACAGCCCCCAATTGGGGCGATACGTCCACCATGCCCGTCAGGTCGATCTTCAGCCCCCGGGTGGGAAGTTCGGCGGGGTTTCTCCCGGTGAGGAGGAATACTGCCGTGGCCGCGGCCCCGTAGAGGTCGGAGCGGTGACTGGCTCTGCCCGCCACCTGTTCGAGGGGAATATATCCTGCCGTTCCCACCAGGGTTGCTCCGGGGAAGAGGGCCGTGCGCACGGCGTCCTGAACGCCCGAAAAATCCACCAAGGCTATCGAGCCAGTCGTCCTGAGGATGATGTTGCGGGGGTTAACATCCCTGTGCACCATGGGAGGGCGCAGCGAGCCTAGATAGGCCAGTATGTCGGCGAGTTCGGCGAGCATCTTCTCCACCTCGGGTTCGGCGAATTTTCTGCCCGATTTTACTACCTTCTCAAGGTCCTGCCCTTCTATATATTCCATGGCGAGAACCAGGCGCAATCGTCCCTCGCTTTCGGTTTCGAAACTGTCAAAATAGGCTGGAATTCCGGGGTGGGAAAGGCTTTTAAGGGCATCGGCTTCCCGCCTGAATATGTCCACGGCGTTCCAGGATGCCGCGTCGGCCAGGTCGAGAATCTTGAGCACGGCGTCGGGCGCCGCTGCGGCAGCTTCTGGCGTGGCAGCCTGGATGCTTTTCGCCAGCCATGTCGATGCCGAGATGCCTCTGCCCAGCTGCCTGGTGAGGATAAAATTTCCGATTCTCTCGTTTTCCTTCACTATTCCCTCGACTCGGCCCTGTAATCGGCTATGAGGTTGGCCTTCTTCAGGGATTCGAGGGCTTTGGCCCTCTCGGCCTTGAGGCCCAGCTCTTCGTAGGTGTCGGCGAGGTTGAACCAGGCTTCGGCCATGGCTGCATCGATGACCGTGGCTTTTTCAAAGCATCGCCGCGCCTCGGCATAATTTGATTTCCGGAAATGTATGACGCCCTGATCGTTCCAGGCCTGTGCAAAAGCAGGCTGGGCCTCCAGAGCCTGACGGTAGAAGTCGGCGGCCGTCGCAAAGTCGTCCTCTTCATAGGCGAGGAGGCCGAGGGCGTGGAGAAATTCGGCGTCGCCGGGAGAGAGCCGCAGGGCTTCGAGGACATCGGCGCGGGCTCCACCCACATCGCCCGAGAGGCGTTTGGCCTCGGCCCTGTTGAAGAGGATGCCTGTCATCCCGGGCTCCATGCCGAGAGCTTCGGTGAAGGAGGCTATCGCTTCGGGGTATCTTCCTGAATCCGTCTGCCGTATGCCGCGTACATTGAGGGCTGAGGCTGTCAGCGTCACTTCCGATTGCGGCTCCATGGGGGTCCTCCCGATAAAAAGGTAAAGCTCTCCGAATAATACTCGACTTTTTGCCAAAGGTCATCATACTTGAGGGGAGGGGAGGCTTGCATAAAGAATAATGTATATGTATAATATCAGTATATTATTATAGATATAGATATCTTCATATATAGCTATTGGGAGGTTTGGCATGCCTGCTGCGGGTATTGAGTTTTCGAGCGAACTGAACAACTACATCGGTGAATGGGGCAAGAAGCCCGGCGGGCTCATCATGATGCTCCACAGAATCCAGAACGAATTTGGCTTTATCCCCCGCGAGGCCGCGGAAAAGCTGTCCAGAATGGTCGGCTTGCCCCTCGCCAAAATATACGGTGTCATCACCTTCTATCATTTTTTCAAAACCTCCAAGCCGGGCAAGCACCGCATCGCCATGTGCATGGGCACGGCCTGCTATCTCAAGGGCGGGCGGGACATCGTCGAAGAGGCTCGCTCCATCCTGGGCATCGTCGGCGACGATGTCACTGACGATGGTCTTTTCAGCATCGATGAAGTGCGCTGCCTCGGCTGCTGCGGCCTGGCGCCCGTCATCCAGGTAGGCGACGAAGTATACGGCAAGGTGACGAAGGATCAGATGCCGGACATCATAGCGAAGTACAGGAACCTCTAGCGGAGGCGCAGAAGCGTCGGTCCGCCGGTTGTTCCGCGATGCATTACGCTATCGTCGATTTCCTGATCGATATCGCGCAGAACTCCTGCGAGGCTGGTGCTGGCCTTGTCGACGTCATCGTC
>PGXP01000263.1 GCA_002839205.1 Spirochaetae bacterium HGW-Spirochaetae-9 | reverse complement strand
GGACAGCCTGCAAGGATATGGTGGGTTGGGTTTCGATGTTGCATTCGATCAGGGGAAGGTTTGGAAGCACAACGATTTGTTGTTGTCGCTGGGGATGATGTTGCCCTACCGGGTTTCAACGATGTCGTTGCGCTACACGGTGGCCGGCGATTTCGGTGTGTTTATTGCCAATACGTTCAAGATGGTTCCACTGGAGGATGTTGAACGTACGGCTCCATTGGAGGATATAGAACGGGTGCGTGAGAATGTGTCCTCCTGGCATGTGGGCGGCGAGTACGAGTTCTCGCAACTGGATGTCGGGTGGATGCGTCCTTTCGCTTCTCTGGGTGCGGGGGTGCGGAGATTCCTTGTCATGGGCGATGCCGATGAGGATGCGGCTGATAGCAATGGTCGCGTGCGGTTGTCGCAGAATGTGCGGTTTTCGATGGATGCTGCCGTGGGTTTGAGGTTCTTTACCGATGGACAATTGCAGTTCAACGGGGTCGCGTATGGTTTGGAGGTTTCTGGAGGGTTGTTCTTCACGGATTCACATGATTTTGGAAGTGAGTTTGACTTGGAGTTGACCCAGAGGTGGATGCCGTATGTGCGCATCGGCGTAACTGTAGGCGGGGCAATCTAGGTAGTGGTGACAAGAATGGAGTTGGTAGACTTATATTGTCAGTGCTTCCAATACCCTCCGAGACACCAGAGCCTTTACAAGTATTTCACGGTCGGTTACGACTGCATAACTGGGAGGCCTGCTGTCGCGGGGTGAGCTTGCTGATCCGGGATTCATCACAATCGGTCCGGTAGAAGTTTGCGCCACAAATGCGATATGTGTATGTCCACTGATAAAAATATCTTTTTCTGATAATGGTGTTGGAGCAGCGTACCAGCTGGGAATCGCGTCGCCATGGGTCACAAACACGATTCGGTCCCCAAGATTGAGAACCGTGTATTTTGGTGGAATGGAAAATCCTGCTTCGGAGAATGTCCAAACGGAATCGCAGTTTCCGCGTACCATGGAGAATGGAATCGCAAGGCCTTGAAGTAGATTCCGATGCTGTCCCAGCCGATCCAGACCGAGATCTCCTGCACAAATGATATGGTCGCACGATTCTTCGGAGGCCCTTGATAGGAGCATCTTCAAGGCATCACCATTTCCGTGAAGATCTGAGAACACAAAAATTCGATCCATGGAAAGAATGTACGCAAGAATGGCGATTCGAACAAGTTCTCCAATTGTTAAAAATGAAGATATGCCGGTTTGCGATTCCCGTTGAAAGGAATCTTATCGCGTACTTGTAGTGGAGTGACGATGCGGCAGAACCAGCAGTCATCCCATTGAGGGGAAAGTACGGTCTGGGAGTGGAAAGCCCTTCGATTGAAAAACGCACGTTTGATCCGTTCGGAATCGGTATGGGGCAATCCAGCTGCCTCGGCATGGTTTTTATCTGGTTTCCGCACCCGATATGGTTTGAAGAAATTGTGGTAGGCGAGATAGCACACGAACCTTTGGAAATTTCGGTTCGCTTCACGGGGGAAGCTGGTAGTCTCACGTTGCCAGTCGGCGAGGTCGTTGCGCAGGCGGGCATCTATGTAATTTACCGGAAATAGCGGATTCTTCATGTCCCGCCAACATCTGGAGGAGGTGATGGAATGGACAAACCGGCTGGAAGCCATCATCATTGCGATTTTCTCGTTTTTCCACAATTGTTGTGCATAGAGTTTCTTGTCGTCACTGTTGCAGACTATGGACTGCTTGTCTTGGGAACGATTTTCTACGACCTGGACAATATGGTCGACCAATTCTCGGATCGAGTTTGTGAACGCTCCCCGTTTCCACAATCCGATTGTATCGAAATATGCACGACGTCGTTTTTGATAGGTATTCATTTTCCCGGCTCTTCTGAAAATCACCTGGGTAACCATGCCGACGTATTGTGAATATTGTCCGACTGCTATCGTGTAATTGTTTGGCTGGTATTGGCTTCCCGTGAAGTTTTGCATTCCGTCGATTGCAATATCTTCGAGTGTGTGGATGCTCCTGTTCGATTCGGTTATCGCAGCCATCGATTGTCGGGATAGGATTTGAAGTTTGTGCGCAATGGTCCGGGTTGTACATCCGAAGTGTTCGGCGAGTGCCCGTTGGCTGAATCCATTGCAGTAGTGGAACAACAGGTCCTTGAGGT
>PGXP01000262.1 GCA_002839205.1 Spirochaetae bacterium HGW-Spirochaetae-9 | reverse complement strand
CTGGTGAACTTCAACAAGGTGTTCAACGAACAGAATTTCCTCCTGTACCTGAAAAACTCGATCATTGTCGGTGTCGCGGCGGTCTTCGTCTCACTGCTGCTCGGTTTGCCCGCGGCCTACTCGATCGCGCGGTTCAAGCAGAAACGCCTCTCCATGATGATCCTCGTGGCCCGGTTGATGCCGGGAATCTCGTTCCTCATGCCCTGGTACATCGTATTCTCACGTCTTGGTCTCATGGACAGCTACACCGCATTGATCCTCTCGCATATATTGATCGCCTTGCCGGTCGTTGTCTGGATCATGTCCAGTTACTTCGAATCGGTACCCATGGAGATGGAGGAATCGGCTATGGTCGACGGGGCCACCCAACAGCGTGCGTTCGTCTCGATCATCCTGCCGCTTTCGGTACCGGGTATCGTGACCGCCACCACGTTGAGCTTCATCTTCTCATGGAACAACTTCATGTTCAGCCAGGTGTTGAGCATGGAGAAGACCAGGACGCTCCCGATCGCGGTCTACAACTTCATGTCGTATGCCGAAGTCGATTGGGGTGGGGTCATGGCAGCTACGGTCGCCATCATGACACCGGCGATCATCTTGACCATGGTGTTCCAGAAGTATGTGGTGAAGGGCCTGACGATGGGAGCTGTGAAGGGCTGACGGCACATACGGTGCCTACACAAGAAAAACCCCAACAGGAGTGGGACTCCACGTTGGGGTTTTGTTGTTTGCACTGCCTGGAAGGTTACGGAAGCATCCGCATCGCCGATCCTTCCTCGACCCGTTTGGCGAAATCGCGCAATTTTTCCAGCACATAGGCCTTGTTGCGCTCGCGTTTGGGGATGCGTGAGGAGACTTGGCGCATGAAGCCGATCATAGCGCTGATCAGGTCCTTCTGTTCGGAAATGAACACGAACTTCGGATCGCGGTGCTTGAGGACGAGCAGTCCCGAATTCTGCATGGCGAAGATTTGGACATTGTGCAGCATATGCTTGTTCGGCAGGATGCAAATCTCCAGCCTGTCATGCCGTTCCAACAGGTCGATGACGGCCATGAGATGCTCGTGGTATTCCATGGGAAGATACGTGAACGGTTGTTGTGTGATCAATTCGGGGACAATCGCCGTGACCTTGCCCTTGAGGACATCGGTGATGCGCGGTAGGCTGATCACCATCTGGAAATCCTTTCGCTCCAAATGCTGGTGCATGAGCTCCAGCCGTTTCTGCTGTTGTTCGAGGATCGTCGTTCGCTCCTCCCCGGGAATTTCATGACGCTGCAACATGCGATCGAGCAGTTCGGGAGGCATACCCGACAGGAGCATACCCTGCATGCCTACACCGCTTCCACTTGCCGAACTGAACAGGGAAATCTGTTCGTCGACATAGCTGCGGGTATTGCGGCCGGTTGCGGTCCTCACCAGAGGTTTGCACAATTGCAGTTGCCGCTTGAACGTCTCTTCACCACCAGATACCACGGAGGGATCGGTGGCGTAGATGTATCGGATCGTATCGCGGTTCTGTCCGCGTACACTGGTCGAGAATGCCGTGGCTTCCCCTTCGAGCACGAACGAGGTGTGGTTGAACATGTCGTCCCGTTTCTCCGGGTAATAGTAGCTCACGATCGAACCGGTCATGTAGAACGGCAACCAGCGCTGGACCGCGGCGGCCAATTCATTGCTGTCGCGGGAAAGTGTATGGATGATCTCTATGTGCATGCCTCGGCGGATATTCGCACTCATGAGGAATATCCACTGCTTGGCGAACTCGGGATCCTCGATGATCCAATCCATGGATTCGTCGCTGTACAGGTAGAGCTTGGTCTGCTTCTTGGGCGAATTCAACGCATGCATGAGCAGCTTGACCGTAGCGGCCCGCAACCCCTGTATCCCACTGAACGATTGGGTATGGACCGGTTGTCCGGAGGGTTCGGATGGCAACGGTACCTCATGGATGGCCTGCACCGTGTTTCCGGCCGAACCGATGCTGTCCAACAGGACCTGGATCGACTTGGGACTGATTTTCGATTCGTCGGACAACCACCGGGTGAGGTAGTTCGCTATGATCGGTTCGCCGACATTCTTGTCCTCCATCTGGTGTCCGGTGAGTTCCAGCATGGCGACCCGTTGGAAATCCTGTTTGGCCTGGGAGGCGAAATAGATACCGATCAATTGGATATAT
>PGXP01000261.1 GCA_002839205.1 Spirochaetae bacterium HGW-Spirochaetae-9 | reverse complement strand
CTCGCGCTCGGCGGCCAGGTCACCACCAACAGTTCGGCCTGCACCACCGGCACCGAAGCCGTGGTCGATGCCTTTCACGCGATTCGCAGCGGCCAGTGCGCGCGAATGATGGCCGGCGGTGCCGAGGGCAGCTCGCATTACACCTGGTCGGGCTTTGATGCGATGAAGGTGCTCAACAGCCGCAGCAATGACGCGCCGGAAAACGCGTCACGGCCGATGAGCGCAAGCGCGGCCGGCTTCATCCCCGGTTCCGGCGCCGGCATCGTGATGCTGGAGAGCCTCGACAGCGCGCAGGCACGCGGCGCGCGTATTTATGCCGAAGTGATCGGTGGCCACGTCAACAGCGGCGGCCAGCGCGACGGCGGCTCGATGACTGCGCCCAACCCCGAGGGCGTGGTGCGCTGCATTCGCACCGCGATGGCGATGGCCGGTATCAAGTCCCACCAGATCGATGCCATCAACGGTCACCTCACCGCCACTTTCGCCGACCCTTATGAGCTGGAAAACTGGCGGCGCGCACTGGATGTCGAGGCCGCTGCACTGCCGCCGATCAACGCCACCAAGAGCATGATCGGCCATGCACTGGGCGCCGCCGGCGGGCTGGAATGCGTCGCCGCGGTGTTGCAACTGCACCACGGTTTTCTGCATGGCTCGCGCAACTGCGAAGACCTGCACCCGAAGGTCGAGCCGTTCCGTGGCTCGGTGGTGCAACAAACCCGACCCTTCGACGGTCACATCCTGGCCAAGAGCAGCTTTGGCTTCGGCGATGTCAACGGCTGCGTCCTGTTCCGCACGTTTCAACCCTGACCCTGTCCCTGGAGAACCCCATGAACGAAGCACAGATTACCGAAAAAGTCGTTGCCCTGATTACCCCGTACGTCAAGAATCCCGAAGCGCTCAAAACCATCAGCAAGGACACCAGCATCCTCGCCGATCTGGGTGTGAACTCCGCGCGTCTGGTCGACATCGTGCTGGCGTTTGAGGACGAGTTCGACATCGAAGTGAGCGACGATGCCGCCGACTCGATCGCCACCATCGGTGATGCGGTCAACCTGATCGGCAAGCTGGTCGGCTGAGATGAAACTTCCGCGCCGTACGCGCCTGGCCCTGCGCGTGCAGCGCGGCATCAGCTATCTCTGCTTCGCCCTGTTCGGGCCGATCCTGACCCTGATCTATCGCTTCCGGTTTCGCTTTTCGGCGCATCACGTCGATCAGATCCGGGCACAATATCGCGCCTTGCGCGAACAACATCCCGGGCCGCTGCTGATCTGCAGCAATCACCTGACTCTGGTCGATTCGATCATCCAGACCATCGTGCTTGGCTCGCTGTGGGATTACCTGCGCCACCCCGCCTCGCTGCCGTGGAACCTGCCCGAAGCCAAGAACTTCTACCACCGCTTCAGTTGGCGGTTGGTGTGCTACCTCGGCCGCTGCATTCCAGTCGAGCGCGGCGCCTCGGCTGAGCAAGCCCGCTTCGCGCAGGCGCGGATGCGTTACGTGCTCGATCGCGGCGATGCGATCGCAATTTTCCCCGAAGGCCGGCGCAGCCGCGACGGTCGCGTCGATGACAAGGATTATTCCTACGGCGTGGGTCAATTGCTCAACCGCGTTCCCGGCGCAAAAGTGCTTTGTGTGTATTTGCGCGGCATGCGCTTTGGCGGCTTCGCCGACTTTCCAACACCCGGTGATCGTTTCTACGTTCAGTTGAAGATGCTGGTGCCACAATCGGCCAGCACTGGCCTGCGCCGTGCCCGCGATTTTTCGGCGCAGATCATCGGCCAGCTCAAGGCAATGGAAGACGAATACTTCGCGGCACGCGAGTCCGGTGCGCTGAGCCTGCCCTCAGCGTCGTGACCACGACGATCGGCAATGATCTGATCGATTTTCGCGCCAGCCACAATCGTGGCCGTGCCGAGCAACCGCGCATGCTGGCGCGGGTGCTGACCGCCAGCGAGCGCACTCAGCTTGCCGATGAAGGCGCAGGCGATATCGGCTTTGCCCTGCTGTGGTCGGCGAAAGAGGCCGCGTACAAGGCCGCAAAAAAAATCCAGCCCGCACTGGTGTTCGCACCCGGGCGCTGGCAGCTTGCAAGCGCTGATCTGGCGCTGGCCGATGGCGAAAAAAGCGGCACCGTGCGCATTCCCGACCACCCGCCGATCCGTGTGTCCTGGCAACACCA
>PGXP01000260.1 GCA_002839205.1 Spirochaetae bacterium HGW-Spirochaetae-9 | reverse complement strand
ACCGCCGATGTCGTAGAGGATTTTCGCTCGGCACACGGAGGAGCAGAGGACGGAAAAGGCCGAATAATCCTTGGTACCCGGCACGGCGACGATCCGCTGCGCGGCTTCCTTCTGGACGGTGAATATCATCCGCTGGGGCACCTGGCCGCTCTCGAGGAGGTCGCCGATGATAGTGAGGGCGACGTTGTAGGGCAGATTGCCGAAGACAATGTCGGGGTTGGTTCCCGCGTCTTTCCAGGTTTTGAGAAAATCGCCTTCCACCAGGGTGAAGCGTGGATTGTCGCCGAAAAGGTCGCGCAGGATGCGCGCGAAGCCATGGTCAATTTCGAAGGCGGTGACGCTGTGTCCGCGCTGGAGGAGGAGGGCTGTCATCGCGCCTATGCCCGGTCCGATCTCCCATACATGGACGGGAGCGGTAGTGCCGAGGGCCGCATAGAGTTTTTCCCTCGCGTTAGGATCGACGAGGAAGTTCTGGCCGAAGCGCTTGGACATGGCGAGGCCCTGGGCTTCCAGAAAGGTTTTTATGGAGGCAGGGGAATCGTAGGCTATCGTCATGGGCTTCCTCGCGTATCTGGCTCAGGGCGTTTTCGATGTAGGGATAAGCATATACGAAGAGGCAGAGAGCGACAATCGCCAGGGAGACGAGGAGTCGCCCTCCCCCGCTTTCGGGCCTGATCGCAGGGAGGAGGGCACCGATTCTCATGATGCCAAGAAGGACGGCATGGATGAGTTCGTGCCAGGCGGAGAGGATGGTGCCAAGGAAGGGCAGGAGGCTGCCGAGCAGGGTGCTTCCGAGGAGTGACCACATAAGGAGGAGGACGACAGGACCCGAGAGCGAGGAAGCGATGATGCCTCCGAGGGCGAAGAAGCCGAAAGTGTGCAGGGAGATGGAGGCGGTGGCGCTCAAGGCTGCGAAGGAGGCCGCAAGCGGTTTGGCGGCAAAGGGGGGAATGCGCCAGAGGATGCCTTCCCAGCGCGCCGAAAGGAGATTGAGGCCTATCATCGCTGAATATGACAGGGTAAAGGAGAGGCTGCGTGCTTGGGCCGGCTTCCAGCCGAGGGTTACGCAGAAGACGAGGGCGAGGATGGTGATGCCCTGCTGGGGTCGGTCCATCCTGCGCATGGCGATGCCTGCCATCGTCATCAGGGTTGAACGAAGCAGGGAGGGTCCGGCGCCCGCAAGCCAGGTGAAGAGGAGGGCAAAGGCGATGGAAGCGATGTCGGCGAGCCGGGCGCGCTTGAGGAGCTTGGCGAAGAGGAGGGTCATGAGGGAGCAGAGAATGGAGAGGTGCTGACCGGAGAGAGAGAGGATATGGGCGCAGCCCGCGTCCCTGAAGAGGCCCGCCTCCTCGTTGCCGATGTCATCCATGACGCCGAGAAGGAGGGCCTGGGCCAGGGGGAAGGCTTTGCCGGCGACGGCTTTTATGCGGGCGGAGAGGGTGCTCTTGGCAGCGGCGCGGAGGCGGGCCGCGGTCGAGACAAAAGGTCCAAGCATGATGTTTTTTGCCGATGCGTAATAAAGGGCTTGGCCTGCGTCGATGGCGGAGATTTGGGCGATGTTGATCCTGCGCCCGGCGGCCAACTCGGTTTTGCTGTCCGTCACAAGGCTGATCCGTGGGTGACAGCGTGGCCAGGCAAGGCGCGAACTCCAGCCTTTCTGTAAAATTGTGGCTTCTTCGAGCTCGATGGCGATGATGGTATTGCCCTTGGAGGTGCGCCGACCGTCGGCGACAAGGCGGCCTGAAACCTGTGCGAGGGGAAATCGAGCGAGGTCGGGTGGTTGGGCAAAGCTCGTTTCGGCCAGGGCCGCGGCCGCTCCCCAGACGACACCCAGGGAAAGGGCGAGACCGATTCCGGCGACAGTACGAAGCTGTGAGGGACCACCCTGCCTGAAGGTGGCTGAAACCCCGGCCAGCGCGGTGGCGACGAGGAGTGAGGCCCCAAAATATCGAGGAAATCCGTAGAAGACGATGGCGGCGCCCAAAGCCGTCCACACGACGGGCGCCCTCCTCCGCAGGGCAAAGATGAGTATTGAAAAAAGTCCACGGGCATAGGCCGATGCCTTCAGGCTCATTGCTCTGCGGGCCTCCGATCCTTCATCGCTCGCTAAAACCCTCTTCGATTCAAAGAAAATCTGGTGTAGACTCGAATTCGATACCATGGATAAAAGCGCACGCGAAAAAACA
>PGXP01000259.1 GCA_002839205.1 Spirochaetae bacterium HGW-Spirochaetae-9 | reverse complement strand
GTCCTGCCCTCAAACAATGACAATCTGGATGATTCCTCCGATCTTGTCATCTTTTCGCCCCACCCAGTCGATATGACCGAGTACATAGTGCGAGAATTTAGGCAACGCACAGGAATCAAGGTTGAGGTCATCACTGGAGGCACAGGCAATCTCATCACCAAGCTTCGCAATCCTGCCACTACGCAGAAGGCTGATATTTTTTGGGGTGGCGGGATCGAGTCGCTTGAAACGATAACCGATCTTTTCCAGGAGTATACAAGTTCCGAGCAGGAGGCTATCGAGAACTCATATATTTCTTCCCATCGGCTTTGGTCGCCTTTTTCCGTACTGCCCGTCGTCATCATCTATAACACTAAGCTCGTTGCCCGCAACCTCATTCCCTGCTCCTGGTCTAGACTTCTCGATCCTTATTTCCGCAATCACCTGCTCTTTGCCAACCCGGTCACCACGGGGTCGGGATTTACTAGTCTGGTCACCATGCTTCGTACGATGGCTGAGCCAGGAGCTCCCGAAGGCGAGGGGTGGCCTTTTGTCCGAAGCTTTATGTTTCAACTCGGTGAAGCGGGCTTGATAGCAAGCTCGACGACCGTATACAAATCGGTCGCTGAGGGCGCCTTTTTTGCGGGCGTCACCTTCGAGAACTCAGCCCTCGCACTCAAGATGGCGGGAAAGGATATCGATTTCTGCTACCCTGCCGAGGGCACCAGCGCCGTGCCGGACGGCATTGCCCTCATCAAGGACGCGCGGCATCCTGATGAGGCGAAACGCTTCATCGATTTTGTTTTGGGGCGCGATGTGCAGTCCATCCTGATGAGCAAATGGTACAGGCGAAGTGTGCGTACGGATATTCCTTCCAACCAGCCGAACATGGCTGACCTGAACATCATCGATTATCCGATCGCCGAGTCCGCAGCTAAGCGGACTCAAATCCTGGATCGCTGGACGCAGGAATACTCACGATTCCATCCTTGAAATCGTGCGGCGTTACGCCTGCGATTTTCTTGAACACTTGGGCAAAGTAACGGGCGTCCAGGTAGCCTACCAGATCGGCTACCTCATATATTTTGACCGCCGGATCCCGCAGGAGCTCCATAGCCCGCTTTATGCGCACGTGCGTGAGATAGTCGACAAAGGTATATCCGGTTCCCCGTTTGAATATCCTGCTCAAGTGTCCTGCCGAGAGCCCCAATTCTCCTGCAACTTCCTCGATTGAGACCCCCTGGATATAGCGTTCTTCGATGATACGGATCGATTCGTCCACATAGCTCAGGCATTCACTGTCGAATTGTTTTCGCTCGCTTTCGTTGAAGAACAGCAGTTCAGCCTTGTGATGCGGTGATCGGGATCGTATTTTTGCGGCCTTTCTCAGGAGCGCCGCTTCAAGCGCATCATCCTCGACAGGTTTAAGGAGATACTCATCGACACCTAATCGCATAGCTCTTCGTGCGTACTCGAATTCTGAGTACCCAGAAAGGATGATGACTTCCGGGGTCGCTATTTCCTTCTCTGCCGCTCGCTTTACCAGCGTTTCGATAAAAGACAGGCCGTCTATCCCAGGCATTCGTATATCGGTGATGACAATATCAGGATTTTTTTCTTCGATGAGGACGAGGCCTTCAGCGCCGTCGGCAGCTTCGCCCGCGCAGATCATGCCATACTTCTCCCATGGAGTGAGAAGGACAAGCTCACGTCGGGCAGCCGGTTCGTCTTCCAGGACGATCACCTTGAGCATGGCTCTCTTCCTTCGGGTAAATAGGGAATGCGCAGGGTTACTGCCGTGCCTGCTCCCGCAGCGGACCGGATCGTCAGACCGTAGCCTTTTCCAAAGATAAGGAACAGCCTGCGATGAGTGTTGAGAAGACCTATCCCGCTGCCGCCATTTCGCTCACTGATCGTCTTCAGGGCGGCAGGACTCTCCTGTGCCAGATCGACAGAAAAATCGAGAGCGTCCTGCTCGGCCTTTGCCAGATTTTCCTTTATCGAGGCCAGTTTTTCCGCTTCGATGCCCATCCCATCATCGGCTATAACTATGGAGATATCTCTGCCATCAAGCTCAGCCGCAATTCTCAAGGTTCTATTGCCCGGCTTGCCCTCGAGACCATGGGAGAGCGCATTCTCGACGAGGGGCTGAACGATGAGGCGGGGGACCTTCGCATCGAGGAGGGCAGGCTCGACGGACAGTACCAGTTTGAA
>PGXP01000258.1:831-3027 GCA_002839205.1 Spirochaetae bacterium HGW-Spirochaetae-9 | reverse complement strand
GAGCCGTCGTTGATGATCCTCCGTGTCTTGAAAACCTTTGGAAAGGGTTCGTTGGTGATGCGGATCAGAGGATAACTTTTCCCGTCCTTCAACGAGATGTTGTAATGGGGATTATGCTTCTTGATCAGGTTGTTCTCGAGGACCAGCGCCTCGTATTCATTGCCGGTAATGATATATTCGATCGTTGCTATCTTGCTGACCAGAAAGGAGGTCTTGATATCCTTCCCGCTGAGGAAATAGGAGGTGACCCTGTTGCGCAGATCCTTCGCCTTCCCCACATAGATGATCTTTCCCGATACATCCTTCATGAGGTAGACACCTGGCAGGTGGGGAAGGGATTTGGCTTGCTCCTTCGGGGTATGCTCCATAGGCGACAGCATAGCCTCCGATTGATGAAATTGCAAGAATACCAGTACAATACGATCCATGGACACCGAAACCGAGCAACAGTTCCTTGCAACATATCCATTGGCCGCCTCGATGCGCGAAGAAGACCGTCGGTTTCTCCTCGAACTTTCCCGTCGGTACCGGTTCTCGTTCCAGCAGATGCGCATGTTGATCGAACAATCGATCGACCTCTCCCTCTGGGACCAAGGATCATTGTCGATGCTCTGGAATGATGAGGACGGGGGAAATTTGTCCGGCAAACCTCGCACAAAGGCTATCATTGATGCTGTATCACAACAGATAGATATACTTCGTAAAGACCCCACGGATTATTCGGACTTCACCAGGAAGCCCAAGACAACAAACAAGGCGACACACATCGAGACCCTTGGAGACGAGCGGTTGCTCGGCCGATGCCCCTGCCCTGTCTCGGGTGAGAAGACCCGCTGCTGCAACCTGCTGACCCTCGATGTGGTCCAACAATGCGCGTTCGCCTGCTCCTACTGTTCGATCCAATCCTTTTACCACAAGGAGGAGATCCATTTCGCGGCCAACCTTGCCCAGCGGTTGGAGACGCTCGAGCTGCCCGAAGGAGCCTGGCATATCGGAACGGGACAATCCTCCGATTCGCTCATGTGGGGAAATGACCACGGGATACTCGATGCCCTGTCCAGCTTCGCAACCAAACACCCCCAGATCGTTCTCGAATTGAAGACGAAATCGGGTAGGACCGATTGGCTCGACAATACGTCGTTCCCGCGCAATATGGTCGCCTCCTGGTCGTTGAACGCACCGACTGTGATCCGCAAGGAAGAACATCTGACAGCTTCCCTGGAAAAACGGTTTGCAGCTGCCCGAAAGGCTGCCGACTGCGGGATGCCGATCGGTTTCCATCTGCACCCCATGGTCCATTTCACCGGGTGGGAAGAAGAATACCGGACAGTGGTGGATGAGATTACGACCCGGTTCTCTCCCGAGGAGGTCGTCATGGTTTCACTCGGGACCCTCACCTTCACCAAGGAAGTCCTCAAGCAGTTGCGGGAATCGGGCCGACCCAGCCGCATCCTGCAGATGGAATTGACAGAAACAGCAGGCAAGTACTCGTATCCGGTGGAAACGAAACAGCAGATGTTTTCCCATGCGTACAACTGTTTCCCGAAGTCCTGGAAAACCGGGAAAGGACCGTTCTTCTACCTCTGTATGGAGTTGCCGCAATTGTGGGAACCGGTTTTCGGTTACTCGTTTCCAGACAATGCTTCCTTCGAGGCTGCCATGAGACGGCATTACAGGGAAAAGGTTTTTCCCCGCAGTTGACAACCGCACGGTTCGACGTGATAATTGACAAATAAGGACTGTTTGTAAGGAAAGATTGTCATGAAGCGAAGAAACGACGCGACGTATGTTGCAAACCTCATCCCTTTCAAACGCATGTTGCCGTATGTCATGCCCAAGCGAACCGATGCCTTGGTGTACCACCAATTTTCGCTCGATTTGACCAATGGTGTCAGCTTTATCAAGGAATTGAACAGAACCGATCCCGGCGACCACCAATATAGGGTGTTCGAGTTGTTCCTCGCGGCTTTCCTGCGTACGATCGTCATGCGACCACATCTCAACAGGTTCCTCATGAACTACGAATGTTGGCAACGCAACGAACTCTCGCTGAATTTTGTCGTGAAGGAAGATTATACCGACGATGCCCCGGAGCATATCTCAACCCTCTATTTCGAACCCGAAATGACCTTCCCTGAAATGGCTTCGATCATAAACAGGACCATCGAGGACTCTCGCAATGGCGGGACCGACAAC
>PGXP01000258.1:0-808 GCA_002839205.1 Spirochaetae bacterium HGW-Spirochaetae-9 | reverse complement strand
CTTCATATGCCGAAATGGCTGTTGCGGTTCGTCATAGGAATCATCCGACTGCTCGACTGGTATGGAATCGCCCCCAAGGCCTTGCGTGATGCCGATGGGTTGCATGCGTCCGCTTTTGTCGCGAATTTGGGAAGCATCAACCTCAAGGGTAGCCCCCACCACCACTTGTACGAATGGGGCACCACGTCACTATTCATCACCATGGGCATGTTGCGGCGTAAACGGGTTCTGGACGAGTCGGGGGAACGGTCATTCATCGATTCCATGGAAATCGGGGTCACTGTCGACGAACGCATTTCAGAAGGTTTCTATTTCATCAAATCCATGCACCTGTTGCAGGACTATCTGAACAATCCGGAAAAGCTGATGGAGCGTCCGACCATTCCGTCACCCACACCGACGCTCAAGGAAGTCAAACGGCATAGGAAGGCGGCGAAGAAGGCCCGTCGCCGCCATAAGCGGGAAGATCGCAAGTCGGCTTGAGGCCAAGGTTCAGCGAAGCTTGTCCTCGAACAATGAACGTTCCCGACCGGTCAAAGGACACTCCTTACCATCGATCATCACCTTGATTGCATCCATTTCCGCCGAAGAGAACCGCTGCCCATGCAACACCAAGGTCTCGAACGTCTCGCATGCCATGGGGCAAACCGCACGAACCATGGACAGGATAACTTCAGCATAGGCACGGATTTCATATTGGGCATGGCTGTCGAGCCGAAGTTTCAGGAAATGGAACAGGTTGTGGAGATCCATTTGCCAATACCACTGGGTATACAGGCTCAAGGGAAGGTCGATGCGTGCGATCTCG
>PGXP01000257.1 GCA_002839205.1 Spirochaetae bacterium HGW-Spirochaetae-9 | reverse complement strand
TCTTCCAACCAGCGGAAACCGGAGCTCCGGAGGAATACGGGACTATCGAGACAACTATCGACCCACAGGTATTGGAAGATATCTCCACCTGGATTGTCAGCGAAAGGTTTCAGCTCTGACGAACCGACTCCTTATCAACCGCTTCCCGCAATCGCTCATCTTCGGTAACGATGATGGGCGATTCCTTTATGAACAGAACGGCAAGGACCGCCGCGAACAACAAGGCGACACTAATTATCAGCACGGGTTCCAGGAATCGCCCTCCCTCGAGATTCATGAAGATCAGGATTATGATTCCGATGAAGTGTCCGTTGAGCAACAGAACTCCTTGCGATGAAGCCTCTTGCACAGGATAACTCAATTCCGAGGCATACTGGTACCCCAACGGAATGGCGCTCTGGAAAAAGAATCCTAGTATGCCAGCCGCAATGAAACCAGCTAAGACCGGAGATATGATGAATTCATCCAAAAGGGGAATTGAGGCAAACACCAAGACTCCCACGAGGATTCCTGCCATACAGATGAAGAAGAACAACTTCCGTTTCCGCGAATAATCGGACAGCAGCGGTATGACCACCGAGCCGAGCATACCTGCCCCCAAAAGGATCAATCCAACAATTCCATTGGAATTTTGGACACCGATGAATGCAGTGATACTATCGACCTTGGCGATAAAGACATTGAACAATCCCCAGACAAGTCCGAAGATGGTAATGAATCCACCCATATGTTTCTTATGGAGCAACAACTTGAACGAAGCGAAGAAGCTTTCGTTCTTAAACGGTTCCATGGACGAAGGTGTCGGTGGTTTTTCCTTGAAGAAAAACAATACGGCGAATGCTCCGGTCGCAGTTGCAAGTCCCAGCCAAAACAAAAGCGAGGGTATCCCTTCGCCATAGCCGGCCATGTTGGGATTGGTTACCACCAATTGCGGGCTGAGTATCATGATGAGAAGCAATCCCAGGTATTGGGCGAAGGATACCAGACCGGTTGCAAACCCACGCTCCCGCAGTGGAAACCATCGTGCGGTGACCAACGTGACATTATTCAGGATAAGGGCATGCGCCACAGACAAACCGATCTGTGATACAACCACGGTCCAGAACGATGCGGCACCTATTCCCTTGACAATACTGAATACAGCCAAAAGTATCGCACTCGAGCGCAAGGTCCACTTGAGCCCGACTTTATCGATGATATAGGAGGCGGGAAGGCTGAAGAAGACGAAAACCACCAGATGGATGAGCGTCAGCAAGTCTGGTCCGATCAAGGAATCGGCTGGAATTTGGGAGGAATAGAAGGCTCCGGCTGCTCGGGAAATCGGAGCCAAGGCCAGCCACTGCATCTCGGAGGCCATGATTACGGCCATCAATGCCGCAAGGACGATCCATCGATAGGGATACACACGAACACTTTTCATATCGACCTTCCGCCTAGTATACTATACGAATGGATCGAAAACGTATAGTAAGGAGCTTTTCATGAACCAGACCTTGGACTTGTTGCTGAAACGACGTACCCACCGTTCCTTTTCGGCGGAACCTATAAGCGCCTCTGACAAGCGATATATTCAGGAAGCTACGCTACGTGCGCCGACTGCGGGCAATATGATGTTCTACTCCGTCATCGAAGTCACCGACCAGGATGCGAGGCAGCAGCTCGCGCGGCTTTGCGACAACCAGCCGATGATAGCGACAGCCCCCTTGGTCTGGCTCTTCCTTTCCGACACCCGCAAGTGGGTCAACTACTACCATGAGAGCGGTACAGTAGAAAAGGGGAAAGACCTCGCGGTATCGTGGAGAGCTCCCGGGGCAGGAGATTTGCTGCTTGCCATGAGCGATGCGTTGATTGCTGCCCAAACAGCCGTTATTGCAGCCGAGTCCTTGGGAATCGGATCCTGTTATATCGGAGATATCCTGGAAAACCATGAGCAGGTCTCTGCCCTGTTCAAGCTCCCGCAATACACCGCTGTGGCAACCTTGGTCATATTCGGACATCCGAAAAGTCACGAGCCGTTGGCCTTCCCGGCAATCCGTTGTCCCATCGATTCCATTTTCATGGAGAACACCTATACCGAACCCCACTTGGAAGACCTTCAGGTTGCTTTTGGTGCCCAGGAACAACAACTCCGAAATCAGAAGCGGTTGCCATTCGAGAATACCGGATCCATTTCCGACTACTATTATTTCAGGAAGCACAC
>PGXP01000256.1 GCA_002839205.1 Spirochaetae bacterium HGW-Spirochaetae-9 | reverse complement strand
GGGGAACCTCGCTGCAAGCGCTTCTACTGCCTGCATCTCCTTCTCCCCTTCCAAGACCCCTCCCTTGAGTTTGAAGTCCTTGAATCCGTAATACTCCTTAAGTGCCAGTGCCTGTTCAACGATAGCATTCGCATCCATAGCCTCATTTCTTCTTACCCTAAACCAGGGATTGTCACTGGAGCTTTCATCGATATATTGCAGATCGGTCTTACGCTTATCTGCCTGGTAGAACAGGTATCCGAGTGTGACAACATCGTCCCGTTGTCTTCCATCACCCAGCAGATCACATACCGACATATTGAGGAATTTCCCCCACAAATCGAGGAGAGCACTTTCGATTGCGGTCTCCGAGTGCACCACATCCTTCAAATTTGCAAGTGATAGGTTTTGGAGGCCCTCACTATTTTTGGACCTATTGTTGTGGCGCTCGGTAAGTGTCCGCAATATAGAGCGGTATTCACTTATCTGTTTGCCGACAACGAAAGGTATCGACTCCTCCAGTGCCTTGGTGATCGCTTCGCCACCGTGAACTTCACCAAGTCCAGTCTGTCCCGATGAATCCTTGAGTATTACGATATTGCGGGTAAAGAACGGAGCATGGGCACCACTGAGCGATAGAAGCATACTGTCATTCCCAGCGACAGGGATAACCAACATTTCGATTACGACGGGAAAAGTTTCTCTACCGTTCACGATTGTTCCCCCTTGGCGGCAGCTTTCGCCGAATGCCTGATCTGCTTGATTATCGTCGATCCAAGCGACAGAACCGTAAGGATGAGAAAAACCGCACTGATAGGTCGGGTGAATACATCCATGACATTCCCATTGGAATATTCGAGTCCCCGTCGGAGATTTGTCTCGAGTGCTCCCTCAAGAATAAATCCAAGAATGAATGGAGGAACGGGAATCTTGAATTTCGACATGGCAAGCCCGAGAATACCAAAAAGTATCAATCCCCACATATCGAACACACGGTTGCTCAGTGCGTAGGCTCCAATCGAGCAAAGTACAACGATGAGAGGGATTAGGATATGGGTGGGGACCTTGAGAATCTTCACAAACATTCGCATGCCTGCCCACATGAGGATAGCCATGAAGAATGTGCCGAGGATCATCGAAGCGAAGATATGGTACACCGTATCCCCATTTGTCTGAAACAATAATGGGCCAGGCTGCATACCATGAAGCATGAAGCCACCAAGCAGGATGGCGGTGGCACCATCTCCGGGAATTCCGAGGGTGAGTAGTGGGATCATGGCACCACCGACAGAGGCATTATTACTCGCTTCGGACGCAAGCAGGCCATCTGCGATCCCAGTTCCAAACTTTTCAGGATGTTTGCTTGAATTCTTCGCTACCGAGTAGGCGATGATATTGCTCGTCGAACCTCCGATTCCCGGTAAAATTCCAATTCCAAGACCAATGAGCGAACTCCTGATCAAATTGACCCAATTCCCCTTGAGGTCCTTGCGGGTGAAACCGAGTCCCTTCATCGTGTAGTCGAGGACTTTAACTTGTTCCTGTTTCGCCGCTGCCGTCGACAAGACTTCGCTTATCGCGTAGAGACCTACCAAGACAATCAGAAGATGAAACCCACTGGTAAGTTGCAAAGAACCGAAGGTATACCTTTTCGCACTGTCAATCGGAGAGAGCCCAATGGTTGCGACCATCATGCCGAACAAAGCACTCAGTAATCCCTTGACAACTGATTTCCCTGTCAATGTGGATATCAGGGTAAGGGCAAAGAAGGTGACCGAAAAGTATTCCCATGGACCGAACTTGAGAGTGAAAATTGCAAGTGTCGGAGAAAGCACGACCATAACAAGGACTCCGATGATCGTACCGATAAGCGAACCGAATACTCCGAGACCAAGAGCTTTTCCCGCCTGACCCTTCTTCGCCATGGGCGCTCCATCGAAGCATGTTGCGATCGAGGCTGGCGTTCCCGGAATATTGAGAAGTATCGCCGAGATGAGACCACCGGAGATTCCCCCGATATAAATCGCCGTAAGCATAGACAAACCAATATTGCTCGCCATTACATAGGTAACGGGAAGGAACATCGACAAGCCCGCGACTGTGGTGAGACCGGGAAGAGCGCCGAAGATAATTCCTATGGTAACCCCGAAAAGTATCATGATGATGCCCGTCGGGTCGGTAAAGACGGATGCAAAACCTGAAATCAACATTTCCAACATAT
>PGXP01000008.1 GCA_002839205.1 Spirochaetae bacterium HGW-Spirochaetae-9 | reverse complement strand
CAGCGATGTCCTCGCCTGCGCCGCCGGAAGGATTGTCTTCGCCGGCCTGCGGATCGTTACCGGCAATACTGTCGTCCTGGAACACCTTCCGGGGCTCTTTTCAATCTATATGCATCTTTCCTCTATCGGTGTTGCCGAGGGCGAGGAGGTCGACCAGGGGCGGATTATCGGGCGGGTGGGCTCGACGGGGCTTTCGACGGGCCCTCATCTGCACTGGGAACTGCGGATAGGATCCGTAGCCGTAAATCCCTACTACTGGCTTTCGCAGCCCTTCCTTGCGCCCCCTTCGCGTTGACACTCTCTACTTGACAAAGCCGTCAATTCCAGTAAAATCAAGCCTCCGGCAAAAGGGAGGTGATTACTATCCGGCAAATCATAGTTGAAGACGGCGAGCCCCTAGAGAAAGCGATCAAGCGTTTCAAGCGCATGGTCGAGAAAGAGGGCATCATTCGCGAATGGAAAAAGAGGGAATACTTCGAAAAGCCTTCCACCATCAAGAATCGCAAGCAGAAGGCTCTGGCCCGCAAGCTCATGAAGAAAACCAGGAAGACCCACGATTCCAAGGGCGGATACTAGCAATCACTCGCCGATAGCCGCGAAGCCATCGGTCCGGAGCGGAAGTTTTCTTCCGCCTGATTACGCAGGAAACCCAAGGCCGTCCAATGGACGGCCTTTTTTTCTTTCCCCCGAGGAGGGTGTGAAGATGCAGAGCTGCAAAAAATGCCGAAAGCATACAGTGATACAAATTTTGGCCGCTATCATTCTGGCCTCGGCCATGGCTCTTTCCTGTTCTGCGCAGTCGGCAAATAAAGACGACCCCAACAAACCCAATCCCACCCTGAAAACGCTTACCCTCGCGGCTGGGGATGTGAAGGTTGAGGCGGAAGTGGCGGCCACGGAACTTGAGAGGAATCGGGGACTCATGTTCAGGAAGACTCTCAAGGATGGCAAGGGCATGCTGTTCGTCTTTGAGGCTGACCAGAAAGTGGCCTTCTGGATGAAGAATACATCGCTTCCGCTTTCTCTTGCCTATATCAGCTCTGATGGCCGTATCCTTCAGATCCTCGATCTTCAGCCTTTTTCGGAGCAATCCCGTCCTTCGGAGCGGAGCGTTCGCTATGCCCTCGAAGTGCCGCAGGGCTGGTTTTCCAGAGTAGGGCTGAAAGTCGGCGATACATTCGAAATTCCTGCGCTCAAGTGAGCCTTTCCGCTGACGCCGCTTTGACGGGATGCCGGGGAAGCGTATATTCTATTATAATACTATTCTGATGGAGTGAATGCGATGCTTGAGGTAGTGACCTACGGCGATCCCGTTCTTGAAAAGAGGGCCGAACCCGTCACCGAGTTCGACGAGGGGCTCGCCTTGCTCTGCACACAAATGTTCGAGGCTCTCAAAAGGGACCACGGAATAGGACTGGCCGCTCCCCAGGTGGGCGTTTCGAAACGCATCTTTATAACCGATGTCGACGAGGACAAGAAAAGGATTTTCGTCAATCCCGAAATCGTGATGACAAGCCCGGACCTCGTCGAATATGAAGAGGGTTGCCTCTCTTTTCCCGGCCTTTACTTTATGGTCAAGCGCTCCGCAAACCTGCGCGTCCAGGCCTTCAATGAAAAGGGCAAACCATTTACCGTCGAGGCCGATGGATTGCTGGCTCGGGTTATCCTCCACGAGAACGACCACCTCGACGGCAAGCTATTCATCGAGCGCATAACGCCCCTGCGCCGCGAGAGAGCATTGCTGCACTACAGGCGAATGGTGAAGATGTGAGGGTTCTGTTTGCCGGAAGCCCCGATATCGCCGTGCCCACCCTCCTGACTGTCGCCCAAAGGCATATGGTTGTCGGCATACTGACCAACCCTGAATCGGCTCGTGGAAGGGGCAAGGAAATCCTGCCAACAGCCGTTGCACTGTCGGCCCGTGAGCATTTTGGCTCCGAACTCCCCATCCTCGCTCCCGAGAAGCTCGACGGAACATCGAGGGAGGCTGTCGCAGCCCTCGCCCCCGATATCCTTGTCGTTTTCGCCTACGGCAGAATCTTCGGCCCCCAATTCCTTGCACTCTTTCCCAAGGGTGGAATAAACATCCATCCCAGCCTCCTGCCCCGGCATAGAGGATCTTCGCCCATACAGCAGGCAATTCTCGACAGAGACGGGGAGACGGGGGTTTCCGTACAGCGTATCGCCCTGGAGATGGATTCCGGCGAGATCTTCGCCGCAGAAAAAATAGCCCTCGAGGGCAGGGAAACAGCGGGAAGCCTTTCGGAACGTTGCTCCACCATTGGAGCTCGCCTCGCCGCTTCCGTTCTGGATGCCATGGATGCCGGTCGAGCTTTGGCTTCTCCGCAGGTCGGGAGTCCCAGCTATTGCAGGAAGATTGCCAAGGAGGACGGCCTCATCGATTGGAGTCTGTCCAGCCTCGACATCGACGCCCGCGTACGGGCATTCGACCCTTGGCCAGGAGCCTGCAGCTACCTGGAAGGCCAGCGCCTCAACATCCATGAAGCCCAACCCTGCGTCGAACCCGAGGACAAGGCGTTGCTCAATACGCCCGCAGGCACTATAATCGGGCTGGACAAGGCCAGGGGTATCATCGTGAAGACCGGTGAAGGCTTCATAGCTCTCCGTAAGCTCCAGTTCGCGGCACGCAAGGTTCTTTCCTACAAGGATTTTGCCAACGGAATGCGCAAACTGGAAGGCCTTCGGTTCGAATCCGCTCCCTGACAAGGCGAGGATGAGCCGCGGAGCTGTTTGGCGGCCACCGGCACAAGCCAAGGATAGTTTTGCCATATGGAAAAGACAGACACAGGAAAAAAGCGCAAGCTCCCACGTTTCGACTTCAGGTCATGGACCAAGGAACAGAAGCGGACCTTCACCCTCTTTGCCGCCCTTCTCTGCATCCTCATGCTCGCTGCCGCCGTCATTGCGTTCTTCGCCGTTCTCAAGGGGAATGAAAAAGTGATGGTTCCCGACGTGCGGAAGATGGAACTCGCCGACGCCCTCGTCAAGCTGCAGGACAGGGAACTCTACCCAAGGCTTTCGCTTCGCTTTACCGACAATCCTCTCGACAAGAATACTATCCTTGAGCAGTCGCCCGAGCCCGGCAGCATCGTCAAGGCCGGAAGAAGAATAAAGATCACTGTCAGCAAGGGCGCCGTCCTCGACAAGATCGAAAACTATGTCGGCCAGGACCTCGAAACCGTAAAGCTTGAGCTCCAAACCCTCTTTGCGGCCTCGAAGGCCCTCGTGACGGTGAGGGAACCGGCCCTCTACCGATTCGATGAAGCGACGGCCGGCACTATTCTCGAGCAGAAGCCCCTTCCCGGGGAGCAGATATCAGGGCCGACCCTCCTTGAGCTTGTCGTCAGCAAGGGGCCTGAGAGCCTCAAAGCCCAGGTTCCCGCCTTTATCGGCAAGTCGCTGGCTGAAGCCGTCGACGCAGCCGAGGCTTCTGTTTTCGTCGTCGACTTCTCCATGCGCCAGGCCAAGAGCGGCGAGGCTCAGGGCAAGGTAGTCGACCAGAAGCCCGAGGCAGATATCGGTGCCAAGGTGAGCGAGAGAGTGAAAGTTGTCCTCACCTCGCCGGCTCCCGCCGCCAATACGATAAATGGTGTCTACCTCTACAGCCTGCCCCTGTATCCTTATCCTGTACCTGTCAAACTCGAAGCGATGCGGCCCGACGGAAAGCGGATACTCCTCGCCTCGCTGAAACATCCGGGCGGAGATTTCAGCCTGCCTTTCTCCCTTCCTGCTGGAAGCAGTTTCGTTCTCTCCGTCCTCGACCGCGAAATTGCGCGGACGGAGGTAAAGCAGCCATGAGCGAGCAGGACAAAGACCAAGAACTGCCGATCGAAATCGTCCACCTCTATGTCTACGACATAGGTCGTGCCGTCGATCTCACGAAGGCGGCCTCGCTGATACCGGCTTACCCCGACATCGGCTTCGGCAAGCGCAGGGATACGCCCTCTTCCCTCACCCTGCCCAAACCCCTCGTCCTCACCTTGAATACCGATGAATGCGATGGCGCCTGTTTCGACAAGTTCACCGCCGTGGCGAAAATCTATGACGATGGCGCCCTCACCCTCGTTGTTCGTTTCAGAACCCGCTCCACCTTCACCAGCCTCGCCGCGAAGTCCAACCTTCCCGTAAGCGACGCCAACGGCGCCGATTCGGTGGAACAATTCGCCGACTCGAGCTTTCAGATGGTGGTGAACGCCATCAAGGACGCGGTGACCGGCCTCAAGGAAAACTGGGTTTTCGATAAGGAGACCTATACCGCTTTTTGCATTCTGGAATGTCCAGGCGGGAGTCCTGAAGCCTTCCTGCACCAGAACAGGGACCTGGCCGCGGCCCTTCTGGCGGGCGAAGAGCCCGGCGTGCTCCACGAAAGCCAAGTGAGGCAGATTCTGGAAAAACCCATGAGCTATCGAAAGGAAGATATCGCCATCTTTGACTTCGATCGCTGCATCATCATCGATCCTGCGAGGGATTACGAGGACGTCCTCCTCATCGCCGAGCATGCCAACTACCGCCTTATAGAGTTGCGCGTCCTGGACAACCTCCTCGACCGTTGGCTGGACGAAGCCGAAAAGGACATCCGCAAGATTTATCTCACGGGCGGAAAGGCCAGGCCGGGCCAACGTTCTGTAAAACTCAAGCTGGGGAGGCTACAGACCCTCCGTTTCGACGCACTCTTCACCCTGGAGAACCTCGACAATTCATCGAAGATCATCGGCGACTACTTCCTCGGCCTCATCTACGAGCGGCTTTGCGGAATTTTCAACACCGACAGCTGGAAGCTCTCCGTAGGAAAGCGCCTGGACGCCCTTCAGAATGTCTATGAACTGCTGAAGAGCGACACCGCGGAAAAAAGAATGCTCACCCTTGAGGTCGTTTTCATCGTCGTCTGTATCGTCCTGCCCCTCATCCAGATCGTCCAGGTGATGGTATCGAGTTGATGCAGGGGAGAATAACGATGTGCAGAATCCTGCCCTTGTCTTCGAGCTGGCTCTTCCGCTATGTCCCCTTGGATCCTTCCTGGCTTGAGCCAGCCTTTTCTCCTGTCGGATGGTCGAGCGTGGATCTGCCCCACAGCCTTGTGGAACTCCCCCTGAACCATTTCGACGAGAAGTCATATCAGAAGAAAGGCAGCTACGCCCGCGAGTTTGAAACCCCGCCGATGCCGGAAGGCGGCAGGCTCTTCCTGGATTTCGAGGGTGTCGCCGTATCCTGCCAGGTATGGCTCAACGGCCAGAAAATTGGCGGACACGCTGGCCCCTATACGCCTTTTACGCTGGAGTGCACCGCGGCACTGAGTCCGGCGGGCAGCTCCAATATACTTCTCGTTGAGGTGGATGGCGCTGAATCCCCCGACGTTCCGCCCTTTGGCGGCGTCGTGGATTATCTCGTCTACGGCGGCATCTACAGGGCTGTCAATCTGCGCATCCTGGAACGCAGCTTCATCGAACATATCCATGCGCGACCGACAGTGAAGATATCGGAGGCGAGGGCTTCATCGCCTGAGGTCGGCCTCTCTGTCGACATAACGCTGGGCGGTTCGGCTCAGTTGGGCAACGGCTCCTCGCGCATCACTGTAAAATTGTCGAAATCCGGAACTTATATCGCTGAAGCCATGACGGAGATTTTGGGCGCCGAGGCAGGCTGGGAGCGAAACCAGCGGGTTGAGTTTCCGGCTCTCGAAGGCATTGCGCTCTGGGATATCGACGCACCAGCGCTCTACGACCTGGAAGTTGCCCTCGAACTCGAGGGTCGCCTCGTCGATGTCCTGCATGAGCGCATCGGCTTCAGGGAAGCGCGCTTCACTCCAGAAGGCTTTTACCTCAACGGGAGGAGGGTCTTCCTTCGGGGCCTCAACAGGCACCAGTCCTGGCCTTACTCAGGCTACGCCATGGGACCGGGCGCCCAGCGCCGCGATGCGGAAATACTCAAGAAAGAGTTGGGCGCTACCATAGTACGCACCAGCCATTACCCCCAGTCGCGGCATTTCCTCGATGCCTGCGACGAATTCGGACTCCTCGTATTCACCGAAATGCCCGGATGGCAGCACATAGGCGATGCGGCATGGAAGGATAGGGCCTTGGCCGACCTCGGTGACCTCATCCGACGCGACAGGAATCACCCATCGATAGTCCTCTGGGGCGTGCGCGTCAACGAGTCGCCCGACGATGACGAATTCTATGCGCGGACCAATGCCCTTGCCGCCAGGCTCGATCCTGACAGGCAGAGGGGAGGGGTGCGCAACTTCAGGAAGAGCAGGCTCCTCGAGGATGTCTTTACCTTCAATGACTTCACTCACGATGGCGGAAAAGCGAAGCTTGTGGCGCGGACAAAACCGGGAGCCAAGGCCGTGACCGGTGGCTCACCCGGCGTCGCTACGCCGTACCTCATCACCGAGCACAATGGCCACATGTTCCCGACAAAACGCTGGGATCAGGAGGAGCGCCTTGCCGAGCATGCCTTGCGACACGCTCGCGTCCTGGACGCGGCCATGGGCGATCCGGGAATAAGCGGGGCTATAGGCTGGTGCGCCTTCGACTACAATACGCACAAGGATTTCGGTTCGGGCGACAGGATCTGCTATCATGGAGTCTCCGACATGTTCAGGATTCCCAAGTACGCCGCCGCCCTTTACGCGAGTCAGGTCAATCCGGCCAAGAAAATAGTGCTCGAACCGGCGACGAATTTCGCCAAGGGTGAGCGTTCCGCGGCCAGAATTCTTCCGATAGAAGTGTATACCAACTGCGACGCCGTCGACCTGTATCGCGCCGGCGAGAGGGTGGGGCGCTTCCTTCCCGACCGTACAGCATTTCCCCATCTCGAGCATCCGCCTGTCATCATCGATGATCTCATCGGCGACCGCATCGACCAGGAAGGCTTCGAGCCGAAAGACAAGGAAATTTTCCTCTCTCTCGCTGCAAAGGTGATGGCCAAGGGCGAGAATAGTCTGGGAGCGGCTGATAAGCTGAAGTTTCTCCTCCTTTCCCTGAGGCGGCACATGAACCTCAAGGACGCGGGAGCCCTTGTGATGGAATATGGCCTCGCCTGGGGAACCGCTGGTACGCGTGCCGGCAAGTCTGCCGACGACGTCTTCGAACTTGTGGGCATCCGGGGTGGCGCTGAGGTGGCGCGCAGGACTTTCGGCGCCGATGCCAGTGCTGAAAGGCTCGACATTGCCGCCGATTGTTCAGTCCTCGCCGTAAAGCCTGGCGACGAGTGGGACTGTGTCCGTGTCGTCCTGCGCGCCCTCGATCAGTACGGCAATACCTGCGGCTTTCTCTTCGAGCCATTGCGGATCGAAGTTTCGGGCGCGGGGAGACTTGTCGGTCCATCAGAAGTGAGCCTCCTGGGCGGCGCAACGGCCTTCTGGGTGGCTTCGATCGGCCAGAAGGGGAACATCGAGGTAACGGTATCGAGCCAACGTTTTGGCAGCCACAGCCTCAGCCTGAAGGCGGAGCTTGCCCATGAATGACGAAGCCCCCGATATGGGCGATCTCTACCTCGCCCTCGACACGGTGGAAGCCGCCCTCGCAACCGGCATGAAGCGCGGACAGCCCTCGGGCGAGCTTCTCGAAAGGCTGAGGACTTTCAGCGTCACGCGGGAAGAAGCACCTGCGACGACAACGCCGGCGCAGCGGGATGCAGCCATGCCCTCGCCGACCCTTGCAGCCCTGCAGGCCAAGGCCAAAGCCTGCACGGCCTGCCCTCTTGCTTCCAACCGGAAAACTGTCGTTTTTGGCCAGGGGGTCACCGCGCCCACTGTCCTCATCGTAGGCGAAGGCCCAGGCGCCGAGGAAGACAGGCTGGGCCAGCCCTTTGTCGGCGCCTCAGGCCAGCTTCTAGACAAGATGCTCGCATCCATCGGTCTTTCGAGGAGCGAAAACTGCTATATCGCCAACGTCGTTAAATGCAGGCCGCCCAACAACAGGGAGCCTGCGCCCGACGAGAGGGCAGCCTGCATGCCCTACCTGCGTGAACAGATAAACTTTCTCGCCCCTAAAGCCATCCTCTGCGCGGGAAGGACAGCCGCCCAGGCCCTCCTTGCCACGACGGAAGGCATCAACCGCCTCAGGAACAGGGCTCTCGAATACAATGGAATTCCTGTCATAGCAACGTTCCATCCCTCGGCGCTCTTGAGGGATGAAACCCTGAAGCGCCCCGCCTGGGAGGACCTGAAGCGCCTGCGTGACCTCCTGGCTGGCAGCCCTGCCGGCTCCAGCAGCCCCAGCCGCGATGACTGACGAAGTCGACGCCTCCACGACCTGGGCCTATGCGCGCATCGCCTTTTCCCTGCCTATCGAGGAAACCTACTGGTATCGCAACGATGCCGGGAAGCCGGCGAGGCTGGGCTGCCGCGCCGAGGCTCCCTTCGGCCGACGAAGCCTCGCCGGCTTCGTCATCGAAACAGCCGGAACCTGTTCCCTCGATCCAGCACTCCTCAAGCCAATAAAGCGTGCGGTAGACACGGACCCGATATTCGCCGAGCCTACCATCAGGCTGGCCGAATGGGTGGCGAAAATGTATTTCTGCTCGTTGGGAGAAGCCCTTGGCGCCATGTTGCCCTCAGGCCGCAGGGAAAGCCTCCAGTCCTATACCGAAATCGAGGATTTTCAGATCGGCGACAAGCCCCTTCCCCTCACCGGCGAGCAGGCTCGCGCTCTCGACGGCATCCTCGCTTCCGAGGCAGGCACCACGTACCTCTATGGTCCCACAGGTACGGGCAAGACCGAAGTCTTCCTCCAGGCTGCCGAGCGCACACTGGCATTGGGTCGCTCTGTCATCTATCTCGTGCCGGAGATAGCCCTCACCGGCCAGGTGATCCGCTCGGCACGCCAGCGCTTCGGTGACGCATGCGCCGTCATCCATTCCCGCCTTACTCCCTCACAGAAGCTCTCCGAGTGGCGCCGCATCCTCAAGGGGGAGGCACGCATGGTGATAGGCGCCCGCAGCGCCATCTTTGCCCCTGTTGTCGATCTTGGCCTCATCGTCATAGACGAAGAGCACGAAGGCTCCTACAAGGCGGGCAATTCCCCCCGTTACCATGCCCGCCAGGTGGCCATGTACCGCGCCGGCCAGAAGAAAGCCAGGCTCATCCTCGGCAGCGCCACCCCCTCGGTGGAAGCCTGGCATTCCTGCGAGACCGGGGCCATGCGACGCGAAGTCCTCACCCAGCGCCCAGCGGGGGGAGCCTTTCCCCACATCGAACTCGTCGATATGCGCGCCGAAAAAGGCACGATTTCGGCCGTCCTCGCCCAAGCCCTCATCGAGACAAAGGCCGAGGGGCGGCAATCCATCCTCTTCCTCAACCGCCGCGGCTTTTCGCATTTCTTCGCCTGCGCAACCTGCGGGGCCGAGCTGAAGTGCAAGCACTGCTCTGTCTCCCTCACCTTCCACAAGGAACAGAATCAGCTCATCTGCCATTACTGCGGATACCGAACGACGCCACCGAAGGCATGCCCCGAATGCCGATCCCTCGACATAGGCTGGAAAGGTTTTGGCACGGAGAGGATCGAGGAAGATGTGGCCGAGATGTTCCCCGACTGGAGCATACGACGTCTCGACGCCGATACCGTGACGAAAAAAGGCTCCCTCGAATCGATACTCGAGGAATTCCGGAGCGGGAAAATCGACCTCCTCCTCGGCACCCAGATGGTCGCAAAGGGGCTGAATTTCCCAGGCGTCAAAACCGTGGGCGTCGTTCTCGCCGACGCGGGCCTCAACCTGCCCGACTTCAGAGCCGCCGAACGCGTCTTTTCCCTCATCGTCCAGGTGGCGGGGAGGGCGGGGCGCTACGACCCCGATGGCCGAGTCTTCATCCAAACCTTCAGGCCAGAGAGCCCTGTCATCAGGCTCGCCGCGTCCCTCGACATGGGCTCCTTCTATGCCCATGAACTCGCCCTTCGCCAGGCCCAGGGCTTCCCGCCCTATGCCCGCATGGCACGCGTCGTCGTCCGCTCGCGCGACCGCGACCGATGCGTCGCGACCGCGAGGGAACTCGCCCGCAAGAGCCAGGCCCTCATCCCGCCCGACGTCGAGACGCTCGGCCCCGCCGAGTGCGCCCTGGGCATGATAGCCGGCAACCAGCGCTGGCAGATCCTCCTCCGCGCGTCCTCACTGAGTTCACTCCACGGCGCCGTGCGTATCCTCCTCGGAGATTACAAAACTCCCTCCTCTGTCCACCTGGAAATCGACATCGATCCTGTGCAACTGCTCTAGCCAAAAAAGTGACACGATAACTGGAATGTTCCAGGATAAACATGAAGTCGCCTTGAGAGAGTATAAAACGATTCACTGTTCATGGCTGATAGAGTTCTTCATACCGTTGACGAATGGTTATACCAGAGTTATACTACTATCATGAAAACAGCTATATCGCTTCCGGATCATCTCTATAAAGATGCGGAAAAAACCGCGAAATCCTTAGGTATCCCTCGGAGTCAGCTTTTCGCGAAGGCTTTGGAGGAATACATCAATAAGTATACAAAGGGACAAGTCACCGAAAAGCTCAACGAAGTTTATAAAGAAATGAATACAGATGCAAACATTGCAAATATCGAGACAGAGAGCGTGGAATCGCTCAGGGAATTGACGAAAAATGACGCGTGGTGAAATTTGGTGGGCGGAATTTGGCATTCTCTTAGGGAGCGAACCAGGTTTCAGGCGTCCTGTTCTTATTATACAGGATGATGCTTTCAATAGAAGCAAAATAAATACAATTATCGTTGTTCCCTTGACGACAAATTTAGCCTTGGAAGAAGCACCCGGAAATGTTTATTTAAGCAAAGAAGAATCAAAACTGTCGAAAGACTCAGTCATTGTGGTTTCGCAGGTATCGGCCATCGATAGGCAGCGACTACAGGAACAAACGGTAAAAGTTCAAAGAAAAATAATGGATGAAGTTGAAGAGGGGCTTAAGCTGGTGCTTGGATTAAAATAATAGCGGAAAGTCTTGATACGAAAACAAGTCTTACTGGAGATCAATCTTCTTGACGATAGTATCAAATGATACTATCGTCAATCCTGTGAAACCACCCTATGAGATTACCAATCGAATACTATCCCTCTACGGGCAGATAACCGAGGCGCTTGGCTTATGCAAGAGCTTGCTACTGGTTAAGCCGGAAGCTCGGTTAAGAAAGCAAAGTAGAATAAAAACGATTCACTCTTCGCTGGCCATCGAAGGCAATTCGCTCGACCTCGAGCAGGTTTCCGCGTTGTTGGAGAATTCCAGAGTTATAGGACCGAAGAAAGATATACTCGAAGTTCAAAACGCCATTAAGGCTTACGAACACATGGCAGAATTCGATCCCTACTCGATAAAAGATTTTCTCAAAGCCCACAAAGCGCTCATGGAAGGATTAATAGAATCTTCAGGGCAACTCAGGCGAAAACAGATAGGAATAGTGAAAGGATCAGAGGTACAGCATGTTGCCCCAAGCCATTCAATGGTTCCCGGCTTGATGCATGATTTATTCGATTACCTGAAGAAAAGTAAAGATATGGATATAATAAAGAGTTGCGTGTTCCACTATGAAACGGAGTTCATACATCCATTCGAGGATGGAAATGGGAGGATGGGACGATTTTGGCAAACCCGATTATTAATAGAAGTAAATCCAATATTTGAATTTGTTCCAATCGAAGAAACGATAAAATACAATCAAGAGCAGTATTATCAAGCGCTGGCCGATTCAGACAATTCCGGAAAATCGACGGTGTTTATTGAGTTTATGCTAGACGCGGTCAATAGAACACTCAGAAAGACTATCGATGAATCGCAACCGGGTACTATCGATTATCAAAAGCGATCCGATGCCGCGCTGGCAACCCTCAATGACTGGTTCGATAGAAAAGATTACATGAAAATCAACAAGGGTATTTCCAGTGCAACGGCAAGCCGCGATCTCAAACAAATGCTCGCTGATGGTAGAATCGAAGCCGCTGGTACGGGCAGGATGACAAGATACAGGAGGATTTTCCTCATCTTGTGAAAAACCCCGGCAGGATGCTAGGATGACCAAAACCACTCAGGAGCGGATATGGTCATTTTAACCTTGAATTGCGGTTCGTCTTCCGTCAAATACCAGGTATACGACTGGGAAAAGAAAGACATCCTCGCCACCGGCATCGTCGAAAGGGTGACGATCGGCGGCTCGTCCATCACCCACAAGGCGCGCAACAAGCCCGACTATGTCGTCGACCACGAGTGCCCCACCCACACCATCGCCATCGAACTCATCCTCAACACCCTCGTCGACGCGGAATTCGGCGTCATCGCGGACATGGGCATGATCAAGGCCGTCGGCCACCGCATGGTCCATGGAGGCTCGCGCTTCGCCACATCTTCCATTATAAATGACGAATTCCTGTCCACCTTCCGCGAACTCACCGACCTCGCACCCCTCCATAATCCGGCCAACCTCATGGGTGTCGAGGCGGCGCGCAACGTGCTGCCTAACGTGCCCCACTGCGCGGTGATGGACACGGCCTGGCACCAGACCATGCCCGCCTCGAGCTACATGTACGCCCTTCCCCAGGAATGGTACGAAAAGCACATGGTACGCCGCTACGGCTTCCATGGAACCAGCTTCCTCTACAACGCCAAGCGCGCCGCCGTCCTCCTCGGCAAGGATCCCTTCGAGACCAATGTCATCACTGCCCATATCGGCAATGGCGCTTCCATCAACGCGGTGAAGAATGGCTGCTCCTATGACACATCCATGGGTCTTACGCCCCTCGAGGGCCTCATCATGGGCACGAGAAGCGGCGACATCGACCCCGGCATCATCTTCCATATGATGCGCAGGACGGGCATGAGCGCCGCCGACGTCGAGAAGAAGCTCAACAAGGAATCGGGCGTACTCGGCATAACCGGCAAGTGGGCCGACCGCCGCGACATCGAACTCGCGGCCGAAAAGGGCGATCCCATCGCCATCCTCGCCCAGCAGATGGAAAGCTACAGGATCAAGAAATACATCGGCGGCTATTTCGCCGCGCTCGGCCGCGTCGACGCCCTCATATTCACCGCGGGCGTGGGCGAGATGGGTCCCGACATCCGCAGGCTCTCGACGGCCGGCCTCGAGGAGATGGGCATCGTCGTCGACGAGAAGAAAAACGCCCTAGCCAAATGCCGCAACTCCGAACTCGACATCACCGGCCCCGGCTCCAAGGTAAAGGTCTTCGTCATCCCGACCGACGAAGAACTCGTCATGACGGAGGATGCCTTCGCCCTCGTGAAGGGCAGCTACGACGTCCACACCAACTACCACTACTATTTCGAAAACCGGAACTACGTGAATAAGGCCCGCGCCGAGGGCCTCGAGCGCGACCTTGCCAAGAAGCCCTGGCTGAAGGACATTATAGCCCAGGTTCCTTGAACCTCGCCGTCGTTCCCTGAACCGCGGTCAGTCTCACAGAATCTCGCTTTTTTTGTTGTAGATTCCGTCAAGGGTTGTCCATTACATTGCGATGGACAGCCCTTTGTTCCTCTGTGGCGAAGGAGTTTTTGGGAATGAAAAAGACGATATCGAAGTCATTGCCTCAGATTGTGATACTCATCGTCATTGTGGCTATAGGAATATCCATCGTTTTCAAGGAACTGGGAATTCCCAATGCGAAAAAGACCAATGCTTCTCCCTCTCCTGCCGGCAGAACGACCACGGATACAGGAGGTAACAAACGCGTATTCGCTGTGCGCGCCGCTGTCGTCACCGCAGGCTCTGTGAGCAACTATACAAAACTGCACGGTGATGTCGTCGTCGACAACGAAATAAAGATTTATCCCAGCGTCTCGGGCAAGCTTCTGGAAAGAAAGATTTCCGTAGGCGACAGAGTCTCGAAAGGCACAGTGATCGCCATCGTCGATCCATCGAAAATAGGCGAAAGCTATCTCCCCAATCCTGTCGAGTCGCCCGTTTCAGGCACCGTCCTGTCGATTCCCGTCCATGAAGGCGATACGATTGCAGCCAATACAGTGATAGCGACGATAGGCAACCTTTCCCGCTACAAAATAAGCGCGGCTGTGCCTGAACGCTATCTTGGCAACCTGAGAATCGGCAGCGTCGCCGAAATCAGCTTCGACGCTATTCCGGGGATCATATTCAGTGCGCGGGTATCGGAGATGAGTCCGGTTGTCGATTCATCCAGCAGGACAATGGAAGTCAAACTGGAGCTCGATAGAGCCGATCCCCGAATTCTCGCCGGCATGTTCGCGACGGTGAAACTCGTCACGGAAAGCAGAAGAAATGTACTCGTCGTGCCCCGTTCCGCTGTCACCCAAAGTTCGGGAGAAAGCTATGTATTCGTCATAGGGAAGGACGCCAGTGTAGAAAAAAGAAGTGTAACCCTGGGGCTTGAGGGCGAGGACTCCTTTGAGGCAAAGAAAGGCTTAAGTGCCGGCGAGACCCTTGTCACCGAAGGGAAAAGCTCGCTTGCTGGAGGGGATAGGGTGAGAATTGTCGATGAAAGCGGCACTTCTGCCGATCCTGCCAAAGCCAAGGACGCTTCCCTGAAATGAGCGTTGTCCGAAAATCCATAGATCATCCCGTCACCATCGTGATGATTTTCGCCCTTGTCTGCGGCATAGCCGCCGTATTCATCCCGAGAATAGCTATCGCCCTGAATCCTGAAACCGAAATGCCCATGCTTTCGGTGAGTGTGTCCTATTCGG
>PGXP01000255.1 GCA_002839205.1 Spirochaetae bacterium HGW-Spirochaetae-9 | reverse complement strand
GTCACGAATTCTTCCGGAGGATTGTCCTCAGCCATTAAGGTGGGGAAGACCAGGACAAGCGTCAGCAGGATGGTGAAAAGTTTGGTTTTCATTCTGATAAAGTATGCGATAAAATGGGCGGGAAGGCAACAGTATGGGTGCGAGCAAGAACTTCGGGCAGGAAATCCTCATCATTGGCGTGCTTTCGGCCGACCTCGATATTGAAGAAGCGATTCTGGCGGCCCTCGAGGCAGCTTTCGGGCCTGTGGCGTCGGTTTCCGCGAGGGAGCCTTTCGCATGGACCGATTATTACCAGGCCGAGATGGGCGCCGAGATATTCCGCTATTACCTGGAATTCAGAAACTTCATCGATCCTTCGCGATTAGCCAGCATCAAGGCGATGACAAATGCCCTGGAAATGCAGTTTTCCTCCACTGGTAAAAGGCGGGCAAACCTCGATCCCGGCCTCTTGGCTCCCGGGCGATTCGTCCTCGCGACGACAAAAGACAGGGCTCACCGCATCGCCCTCAGCGAGGGCATCTACGCGGAACTGACCCTCATCTATGAAAAGGGCGAATTTCATCCCCTTCCCTGGACCTATCCCGACTGGGCGTCGGATCCCGTGCGCTCGATGCTCGCCAGCATGCGAAAGAGGCTTTTCCCGCCAAAAGCTTGAATCGAAGCTTCCATCCTGGCGCGCTGCCAGGATGGAGCCATCCATGAAAAATGCCTTTCTTTGCCTCATTTTTTTGCTTGTATGCACTGGAATCATGATCTCCTGCAGTTTTGAATGTATACATATTCATACAATTTGCCTTATAACACCCGATAGGCCAGAGCCGTGGAAGGATTGCGGGCTCTTGGGTTATGAAATTCGCTGGAAAGACCCCGAGGGTGTTGAACACAGCGCATCAGTGGCTGAAGGAGATGGTCTCATCGTAGATCTGAAGCGCGGAGTTCGCCAGGCTATCATCGCTGTTCCCCATTGTGGGGCGAGAGAGTTAAGGGCGGCAGGAGCTCTCTATCCCTTTGATCTGTACGATATTCCCAGGACAGGAATCCCTTCTTCGAACCCCGATACGATGAGGCTGAATTTCAACGCGGGTTACCCAGCGGAAACGGCGCGCTGCATAGAGGCTGGAGGCTATGATCCCTGGATCTATCCTCTGGAAAAGCTTGCCTCCATAAGGGAGACGAGGGGTCGAGATCCCTGGTCGCTTCCACCCTGGAAGGCAGCCAGATCGCTCCTTGAGGGTTCTTTTCGGTTGAGTGCCTTCCCGGCTGCCGGGTACACCCTGCAACTTCCTCCCGATAGGCGGTGGTGGCCTGAAAGCCCCCTCTGCTTCATCGATTTCGATGGCGTGACGCAGACCGCCCGGCTATCAGAAGGTATCCATGTGTTTTTTGGGGAAGAAGAGAAGCTCATCGCGCAGGTTTTAGGAGACAAAATCGAGGTGCAGCGGACCGCGCTTCAATGAGGTTCGCGTTTCGCTGCAATTCACGAGGGCAGCGGGCCTCAAGCCTGGAATTTCAACAGTCCAGCGATGTCCTTCGTCGTAGTGACGCCTTTTTTCCTCATCCAGGTCTCGATGCCTTCCAAAACTGCGAGCGGGGCCCGCGGATCGGCGAAGAGGGCAGTGCCGATCTGCACGGCGACAGCTCCTGCCAGCAAATATTCGATGGCATCGTTGGCCGTCGAGATGCCGCCGAGGCCTATGACAGGAATCTGCACTGCCCGCGCCACCCTCCAGGTGCAGGCGACCCCGACCGGCCTTATGGCCGGGCCGGAGAGGCCCCCTGTTCCCCTCGCAATGAGGGGGCGGCATCGCTCGGTGTCGATGGCCATGCCCACGAGGGTGTTGATGCAGGATACTCCATCGGCGCCTCCGGCTTCGGCAGCCTTGGCGATTTCGCCAATGTCGGTGACGTTGGGGCTCAGCTTCACGATGAGGGCGCGGTGGGTCACCCTCCGCAGCCGCGAGGTGAGGTCCTCCACGAGACGAGGATCGGTGCCGAAGGACATCCCGCCGTGAGAAACGTTCGGGCAGGAAACATTGATTTCATAGGCATCGGCGCCCGTGGGGCTACCCGGCTCCAGTCTGCCGACAGCGGCTTCGATGCCTTCCACAACGGCTATGTAATCCTCCTCGGTTGAGCCGGATACGTTGACGATAATGGGGCATCCGAGCGTTCTGAGGTAAGGCAGCTTGTGTTCCAGGAAAGCTTCT
>PGXP01000254.1 GCA_002839205.1 Spirochaetae bacterium HGW-Spirochaetae-9 | reverse complement strand
GAGCGGTAAAAGACCTGTTGAAGCGCCATGGCTTGCAGGCAGAGGATATCGGAGCGATCATACTGGCTACCGCGACCCAGGACTTCCTGGGATTCCCGGCTACGGCCTGTATCATCCAGGACAAATTGGGATTGAAGACGATTCCCGCATTCGATGTTGCCGCCGGTTGTACCGGGTTCATATATGCGTTGGAGATTGCCCACGGCTTGGTTGCCATGGGAACTGTCCGTTCGGTTGTGGTGATCGGTGCCGAGAAGCTGTCCGCTGTGACCGACTGGAACGACCGCAACACCTGTGTGCTTTTTGGTGATGGGGCGGGATGTGTCCTGGTCGAGGCCGGTGAGGCGCGTGACGGGGATATCATCGACAGTGTGCTGCATGCCGAGGGTAGTGGGGCTTCGTTCCTCTGTATTCCCCGGGGAGGCACGCATGCACCCCTCGATCCCTTGCTTCCGCCGGAAGGACAGAAACTGCAGATGGATGGACGGGCAGTATACAACTTTGCGGTTCGGGTGTTGGGAGAGGTTGTCGACGAATTGCTCAGCCGTAACCAGATGACCATCGAGGATGTCGATTGGATCGTTCCCCACCAGGCCAACAGCCGAATCATCTCGGCGGCAGCCAAACGGTTGAAGATAGACCAATCCAAGTTCTTTATGAATATCGAAGATTACGCCAATACATCGGCTGCTTCGATCCCCATAGCCCTCAGGGAAATGGAGGAGCAGGGGTTGCTGAAGAGCGGCCAGGTTGTCATGACAATCGGGTTCGGCGCAGGATTGACCTACGGAGGAAATCTCATACGATGGTAACCTACGCAGCATGTTATCCCGGCCAGGGAGCCCAGAAGCCCGGAATGGCACTGGACCTCTACGATATGTCCGAACAGGTACGGAACCTGTTCGAACTCGCCTCCGATATCTGCGGCAAGGACCTGTACGCTTTGCTTTCCAATGGCGATGAACAGCAGTTGCAGCAGACGGAGAATACCCAACTAGCGGTGACATTGGCCAATCGGAGTGCCACCCTGCTGTTGCAGGAGCATGGGGTCCATTTGGGATGCCATGCCGGCTTCAGTCTAGGCGAGTTGTCCGCATACGCGGCAGCCTCAGTCATTTCCGACGAAGAACTTTTCCGCATTGTCGCCGAACGTGGTAGACTGATGGCGAAAGCCTCACAGACCGCGGTGGGCATGTATGGGGAATTGGGTATGGCAGCAGTAGTCGGAATCGGTTTTGACGAAGTTTCACATCTCTTGGAGTCTGTCGGTGCAAGGAATTTGTTCTGTGCCAACGACAACGGACCGAAACAGGTCGTAGTATCCGGAACAGCCGAAGAAATCGCCGCCCATACCGATGCGTTGAAGGCGGCTGGAGCCCGACGGATCATACCCCTGCGGGTATCGGGTCCCTTCCACACTCCGTTCATGGCCGAGGCAGAGGCGGAATTCGCCAATTTCCTGTCCACAATCTCCTTTTCCGACCCACAGGCACCGCTGTATGCGAATGTGACCGGCGATTTGGTTCTGCATGGGGACGACGTGCGGGGACTCTGTTCCCGCCAGCTCTCATCTCCAGTACGTTGGACCAGGATCATGCAATCCATTGCCGAAGGGCAAGGATGCACCCGGGCCGTGGAACCGGGACCGGGAACGGTACTGACAGGATTGTGGCGCTCGAGCGGACTTGATGTCGTATGCAAGAGCGTCGGGACATATGAAGAAATAGAAAAACTCTTGGAGGAACGACAAGATGGTTGAAGCATCTGCTTTGCATAGGACGGCGATTGTAACGGGAGGCTCACGGGGTATCGGACGCGAGATAGTATTGTCGTTGTTGCGTAGCGGCACGGAAGTCTGGTACTTGTCCAGATCGGAGGGAACCCCAGCCGATGCCTTGTGCGAGACTGCCGGAGTACCGTTGGGAATGGCCCACTGGGTCGGTTGCGATATGGGAGATGCCGAATCGGTGGAGCAAGCGCTCGATACGGTGCTGGCACAAACCAAACGGGTGGATATCCTGGTGAACAACGCTGGAATTACCCGCGACGGACTGATCATGCGCATGAAGGATGAGGCTTGGGAAGAAGTCCTTCGGGTCAATTTGACCGGAGCCTTCCTGACCTGTCGGAGGCTAAGCCGGATCATGGCTTCCCAACGTTCGGGTTCGATCGTCAATATCTCGTCTGTCGTCGGTATCATGGGCAATGG
>PGXP01000253.1 GCA_002839205.1 Spirochaetae bacterium HGW-Spirochaetae-9 | reverse complement strand
TCAAGGATGAGAAGCGGACAATCGCCGAGGATCTCGCCACCGCCACGAAAAGCGAAGTAGTGCGCATCATCGGGAATACGGCCGTCTTCTACAGACAGAACCCCGATGTCGAAAAGCGCTCCATCGAACTGACCTGATCCACCATGTCGCCCTGTCCTACCGGTGCTTGACGAAGAGGGGATAGGCAGCGGCCAGGAACTTCATCCCACTGTAGCATAGCTGGGGTTCCACGAGAGCTTCGGCGAGCACCACTTCCGTCCGCGGATTGTCCCCTGTGCGCACGATAAAGGTGGCGATCGTTTCCCCGTCGGCACTGTTCTCGTCAAAAAGCCTCGCAAGGCCTTCCTCCCACTCCTCCAGCGTCTTCTGGTCGACAATGATGTCCTTTGCCGTCGATCCCAGGAGGGCGATGCCATGGGCTTCATCCTCGATGAACGAAAGATAGAGGGGATAGAATTCCTTCATTATTCCCATGATGCTCGCCATGGCCATGATTATCTCATCGGAGACAAAGGCCGGCGGGTCATCCCGCCTCAGGCTCGACACGAGGGCAGGCAGGGATGCCTTGGACTGCATGAGTTCGAGGGCGAAGACGGCTGAAATCTTCACGCGGGGGTTTTTCGTCCTCATCAGTATGGATTCGATGAGCGGTATGGAATCGCTGTCGCCAATCCTTGCCAAGGCTATCATGGCTGTACCCTGGAGCATGTAGTCGTCGCCCTCCATCGCCTTGCGCAGCACCGGCACCGCTTCGGCACAGCCGTTCTTGCCCAGAATGCGCGCGGCGACATAGGAGGTCGTGAAGATGTGGGTTTCCGCTTCCTTGATGAGGATTCGCGTTATTGCCGAGGTGAGGTGGGGCATTGTCTCGAAGGCGAGAAGGGCTTCCATTCTCACCTCGAAGCTGGGCGAATGGAGGTATTCGATAAGCTCTTCCTGGGAGAGCATCGACGCCGAGTGACCTAGCTCCTGAATGAGCTTGATTTCCTGATCGGGGGTATCGCTGCGGTCCAATCGGGCAAGAAGGTCAAATGCCTTAAGATCGCGGGGCGAGAACATCACACCGAGGGACTGGCCTACGCTCCTCGAGCCGAGGCGCTTGAGGCGCTGCATGGAGTAGAGGGCAGCGGCTAGAATGATACAGAGGATAGCGTAGAGGGCTCGATAGGAGCTCGCGGCGTTGAGGCCCAGTGCGACAAAGCCATCCAGGATGAGGCCGCCCAGCCCTGAGCCTACAGCCCCTCCGAGGCCGTAGGCAAAGTAATAGACTACCGAGAGGTCGAGGATCTTTTCCTTGGGCACGAGGGAGAAATAATAGGTCTGACCAGTGTTTTCTTCGCCTGAGAATCCGAAGCTGGAAACAAAATGGATGAAAGCGAGGAAGAGAGCCGTCACCGCACTGGAGGCTATAAAGGAACCTCCGCCGGGCATGAGTGCTATGGGCAGAAAGCTCAAAAGGCCGACGGCGCTGAAGATGATGAACAGGGGCTTGGATCCGAGCCTGTCGACGACCAGCCTGCTTATGAGCCCCATCACCACGGAGCCGATGCTGGCTATAAGGGAGTAGACCATGACGGCATCGTCGCCCTGCGCGAAGACTTCCTTCGCGTAGACGGGAAGGAAGGACCGCCCCATGCCAGAAACCAGGGAAAGAACCATGAAGACGACGATAAAGCGCCTGAAGGGCTCTTCCTTTATGGCTTCCTTCGTGGTGGCAATGAGCGAACTTGCGTTCCCCGCCTCATTGTCGGTGGGTTCGGGGATTCGCAAAAGAAAGATACAGCCGGCGTAGCCTACGGCTATGCCAAAACCGATACCCAGGGCATAAGCCCAGGGGCCGGCTTGCTCCCCGAGAAAGAGGGCAAGGAGAAGTCCACTTATCATGCTCGCTATGGAGTTGATAAGTGAATTGGTGACCATATACTCGCCACGGTCGGATCGCGGTTTATCCCCGCCGCCCGAGGCAAGGAATCTGACGACGGGATTGTTTCCGATGATGGCGACGCCCCTGAAGAAGGCGAAGCCTGTCGCCCCGGCGATGAGAAGGCCAAGCGCCGCCCCTGTATGGCCACGCGCCAATAGAAGCGGCGAGAAAAGTATGGGGAGGAGGGCTGTGTAGCGGGCTACCCAAGCCCAGCCGAAGATCCAGATGATGGGCTTCCTTCGCACAAGGCTCTTCCCTATGGGCATCATGAAGTAGGTGATGTAGCCAATGGCGTTCAGGG
>PGXP01000007.1 GCA_002839205.1 Spirochaetae bacterium HGW-Spirochaetae-9 | reverse complement strand
CCGGCGCGTGACGTTTTTCCTTCCAGCCCAGCCTTTTGGATCCCTCACGCAAAACCGCCACAAGGCTTGCGCTTGGAAGCTTCTCCCATTCGTGGGCGAAATTCTTGATGCAGAAGTCCACGGGATCCATTCCCAGCTTTTCGGCCACCGCATCGATGATATGCGACAGGATGAGGTTGTACTGGGAATTGCCCACGCCGCGCATCATGCAGCCGGGTATGTTGTTGGCGTACACCCCGTAGGATTCCATCCGCAGGTTGGGTATATGGGCCAGCAGAACTTCCCCCAGCTCCTTCGGCACGAACTTGAGGGCGAACATGGAGAGGTCGGCATAGGCGCCGACGTTGCCGATCGATTTCGTGTAGAGCGCCGTGAGCGTTCCGTCCTTTTTGACGCCAGCCTTGAAGTCGTAGATCGCCGGCTGCCGGGTATTGAGGAAGCTCTGGTGCCTGGTGTGCCTGTATTTTACCGGTCTTCCCGTCTTCATGGCGAGGAGGCCGGTGACGAGGAAGAAGGGCTGGTCGCCCGTATCGCCGCGTCCGAACTGCCCCCCGACATAGGAGGCGATGGCTCGAACCTTGTGGAGAGGCAATCCGAGCATCTCGCTTATATGCATTCTCAACTGATCCGCGGCGTAATGGTTGGACCAGGCCGTCAGCTGATCGCCCTTCCACTGCATGACGCAGCACCAGTTGTCCATCGAACCCTGTGTCGCGTTGTGGAAGGTCGAACTGCCCTCGACGACAACATCGGCATTCCTGAAGGCCTCGTCGACATTGCCTCTGTCCTCGAAAATATCCGGGCCGCCCCGCGGATCGGGCTTGAGGACATTGGAAGTAGTCAGGTCGGGGTGAACAAGGGGCGCATCCTTCCCCATCGCCTCTATGGGGTCAAGGACAAAGGGTCTGGTTTCCCACTCTATGTCGATCAACTTCAATGCGTGGTCGGCGATGTCCTCCGTCTCGGCGGCGACAGCGATGCCCATCTCATCGCCCACCCAGCATCCGTACTCGCCGAGGACGCGCCTGTCTCTAAATGGGAACATCATGCGGTCCCAGGTGACGGTATCCACGCAGTCCGTCCAGCCGGCGTTGGTCAGCTTGAGGGATGTGAATTCCGGGTCGAGGTAGGTCATCACGGCTACCACGCCAGGCAGGGCCTCGGCCTTGCTCTTGTCGAATTTCTTGATGCGGGCGCTCGGATATGGGCTCCGGAGTATTTTCGCGAAGAGCATGTCCGGAAAACGCGACTTCAGAGTGAGGTCATCGGCGTACTGGGCCTTTCCGCTGGCTTTGTCCGGGCCATCGAGTTTGGGCCTGTAACCTCCAACGAATTTTCGCTGGACGCGGGGTTTGAATTTTTCGATCATACCGCCCTCCTTCTGGCCACTATCTTTTCGGAGGCGCGCATAACGGCCTGCGCGATTCCGGCGTAGCAACCGCAGCGGCAGATATTGCCCGCCAGGGCATCCTTCACTTCGGCGAGCGTGGGAGTCGGATTCAAGTTGAGGAGAGCTCTCGCTGTCATCACGAAGCCTGGTGTGCAGTAACCGCATTGCATCGCCGTGCCGTAGCCCGGTTCACATTGCTCGGCGAAGGCTTCGACCACGGGGTCGTCCTTGGGCAGGCCTTCGATAGTGGTAACATCGTGCCCATCGGCTTGTACGGCCAGCACCATGCATGAGAGGACGGCCTTGTCGTCCATTATCACCGTGCAGGCGCCGCAGGCCCCCTCGTCGCAGGACACCTTGAGCCCAGTGAATCCCAGCTTCTCCCTGAGCACATAGGAGAGTGTAGTGGCATTCCCCAGATCATCCCCGAAGGGGAAGACACGCCACGCGCCATTGACGCGGATACGGATCTCGCGGCGCTGAGCCGCGACCAGGCTATCCGGTCCCGAAACACCACTCATCACGTTTTCTTTCGAGCTTGGCATGGTCCACCTTCCCGATCGATGTCGGCCAACGGTGATCTTCCGCTCAGGCGGTACCCCGCAGGCAAACACGATAAGTAATCCAAGGATAAATCGATAAAAAATATCTGTCAACAATATTTTATTGCTTCAACTATTTACGCTTTCCCTGATTCGTTTTCCCATCAAAATCGATATTTATGTACTTTATTACAAATTATTTTTAATTATTTCAACAATTTTTCTTGACGAATACACAAAATTGACAGAAAGTGAATTGTTGCAGGTTTACCTGTACTATGCCTGGTTCACTCGACAAGGGGGCGCTATGAGGTTCGGAACCGAAATTTTCAGCGTCAAGGGAAAGCGAAAGAATTTCCTGATCCTGGTGGCAATGGTGATCGGGTTCGCCATGATTATGGGAGGATGCGGAGACAAGAAAGCCGCGGACGCTCCCAAGGAAGGCGAAGCAAACAAGAATGTAATCAAGTGGAGGCTCCAGTCGTATGCTGGACCTGCGTTGAACGATCACGTGGTCAAAAACGCGATCGATGAGTTCAATATCGCCGCCAATGGAGAGATGGTGATTGAGGTCTACACGGCCGACCAGCTCGTTCCGCACGGCGAGCTGTTCAGAGCACTGCAGGAAGGCACCGTCGATATGGCCGTCAGCGATGACGACTCGATGGCCTCGCCCGTCGATGTGCGAATTTTCGGCGCATACTTCCCCCTCGCCGCCCGGTACGGCCTGGACGTCAACGTCCTGTGGAACTGGTACGGCCTGAACGAGATATGGAAGGAAGCCTACGACGAAATCAAGGGCGTGACATGGCTGAGCCAGGGAAGCTGGGATCCGTGCAACTTCGCCACGACAAAACCCATCCGATCGATCAAGGACTTCCAGGGCCTGAGAATGTACATGTTCCCCACGGGTGGACAGTTCATGCAGCAGTTCGGCGTCGTGCCGGTTGTCATGCCCTATGAGGATGTGGAGATGGCCCTGCAGACTGGCATGCTCGACGGCGTCGCCTGGTCGGGCATCACCGAGGACTACACCGTCGGCTGGGCCGATGTGACGAAGTATTACCTGACAAACCCGATCTCGGGCGCATGGTCAGGCGGCTGGTTTGTCAATACGGATGCCTGGAACAAGATCCCACCCCATCTGCAGCAGCTCGTGAGGCTGGCTATCGACAAGTCGCACTACTACAGGCTCCACTGGTACTGGTACGGCGAAGCCAACTTCCGCGTGAACGGCGGAAAGCTTGAACTTACAACCATCCCCGACAAGGAATGGAAGGTAGTTGAGGACGCGGCGCTGAAATTCTGGGACGAGGCCGCCAAGAAGAGCCCCAGAAACGCCAAGGTCGTCGAAATACTGAAAAAATACGATGCAACCATGAAAAAAGCGGGAGCTCCCTACAGGTATTGATGCACCTATGATGCCTGGAATTCATACCGTACAATCCGTTTCCCTGGCCGGCTTCAAGTAAGTCGGCCAGGGTTCTCAGATACCTCGGTTTCGTCACCAGGAGGTTTCGATGATCAAGGCGGCAAAAACATATGTAAAATATATCGACGCCACGAGCAAGTGGGTCGGCAAGGTGGTGATGTACCTGATATTTGTGATGATGGGCATTCTGCTCTACGATACGATAACAAGAACAGTCTTCAACAAACCCAATGTCTGGGCTGTGGAATTGACGCAGTTTTTCATGGCTCCCTATTACCTTCTGGGCGGCGCATCCACCCTCCTCCTGGGCGGGCATGTGAGGATGGATGTCTTTTACGACAAGTGGTCGCCGAAAAAGAAGGCGCTCTCGGATGTGATAACCTTTGCCATCATTCTTTTTTACATGACCGTGCTCCTCATTGGCGGAATTCAGGGCATACAGTACGCCGCCCGATACGGCCAGGTGACCTATTCTTCATGGGCGCCCAAAGTGCTCCCCGTCAAGATATTCATGGTTGCCGGTATCGTCCTCATGTATCTTCAGGTGATATCCGAGTTGATCAAGGATATCGCGACACTCAGGGGTGAGGACCTAAGGACTGAAAAGCCCAAAGAAGAGGGTACAAAATGAACGGCTATGGATTGATGGCACTCCTCATGTTCTCTTCGATGATTATCCTCCTCCTCACCGGAAGGCATATTTTCGCCGTCATCGGCGGTGTCGGAGCCATTTTTGCCGTGCTTCTGTGGGGAAAGGGCGGCATAGGCATGTCCTTCCAGGCGAGCTTTCAGCTCCTCGTCTGGTACCCGCTGCTCACCCTCCCCATTTTTATCTACATTGGGTATATGTTTGCCAAGTCGGGCATTGCCGACGATTTGTATGAAATGATCCATGTCTGGATGGGTCCTATTCCGGGCGGATTGGCGATCGGAACAGTTCTTCTCATGTCGATCATATCGGCTATCAATGGCCTCAGCGTGGCCGGCATGGCCGTGGGTTCCAGCATTGCTCTCCCCGAAATGCTGAAAAGAAAATACGACAAGAAAATGGTGACGGGCGTGATACAGGCGGGCAGTTCGCTGGGCATCATGATACCCCCAAGCGTCGTCCTTGTCCTCTACGCCATGATAGCCCGGCAGCCTGTAAGCAAGCTGTGGCTCGCCGGCATCATGCCCGGCCTCATGCTGGCCGCGATATTCATCATCTACATCCTTGTGCGCTGCACCATAAATCCAAAGCTTGGTCCTGTTCTTCCGAAAGAGGAACGTCATGTACCGCTTATCAAAAAAATAAAGCTCCTCCGTGCAGGCATCGTGCCACTTTTCATCATCTTCATGATGTCGGGTCTGTTCTTCATGGGCGTTACGAACCTGGTTGAGAGCTCTGCCGTAGGCGCTGTCGTCACCACGATAGCGGGATTGTTCAAGAAAAAACTCACCTGGAAGGTCATGAAGGAAGTGCTGGCCGATACGCTGAGCGTGAGCTGCATGTTCATGTGGGTCATCCTCGCGGCCCTCGCCTTCGGCGCCATCTTCGACGGGCTGGGAGCGGTCAACGCCATCAAGGACGTTTTCCTCAACAATGGATTCGGCCGCTGGGGCGTCATCATCATGATGCAGCTGTCCTTTGTAATCATGGGCATGTTCCTGGACGACACGGCGATGCTCATCATCGTCGCGCCCCTCTATATTCCTCTCATCATCAAGTTGGGATTCGATCCGATATGGTACGGGGTCCTCTATACCGTCACCTGCCAGATTGCCTACCTGACGCCGCCCTTCGGCTACAACCTCTTCCTGATGAAGGCTATGGCGCCCAAGGAGATAACCCTGGGAGATATCTACCGCTCGGTGGTTCCCTTTGTCGGCCTGATGATTATAGGCCTAGTGCTGCTGATGGTTTTCCCGCAGATAGCCACCTGGCTACCCAATCTGTACGCGGGGAAGTAGAAAAAAAGAAGGCTGCCCAGTAAACATGGACAGCCTTTTTTTATCGACAGAATTTTGCTAAATGCCCTTGCCACCATTCATGAGTCCACGCGCTATGAGGCTGGCCTTCCCCTGCCCTGGTGTATAAGGTTTCCCCTCGAGAAGAAGTCGCACAACCTTGATGGAGCGAAGATAAGCCTTGTCCAGATTGAGCGGATTGCGGTTTACTACGATCATATCGGCGCGTTTGCCTTTCTCGAGGCTTCCCCTGTCCTTTTCGTCGAACGATATGCGCGCGGCGTTGCGGGTATAGAGGTTGAGCGCTTCCTGAATCGAGAGCGACTGTTCCGATACATAGTGATTGCATGCAGCCCATATGCCGTCTATCGGATTGGGGACAGTACAGGGCGCGTCGGAGCCTCCGGAGAGAACGATACCCATGTCGGTCATCGTCCTCAAAGGCGAAATATCATAGGCCCGCTTGCCCATTATTGACTCAATATACTCGAGAGGCTCCTGCTCCCACTGAAGGAATCCCGGCTGCACGGCGATATGAATGCCAAGCCTCGCGCAGGTTTCGAGGCCGCGCATCGTCGGCAGGCAAGCGTGGATTATGGTATGTCGATGATCTTCGCGCGGGAAATCGGCCAGGGCCGCCGCGATGGCCGACACAGCCTGTTCGAAGGCTGCGTCGCCGATGGCGTGCATCTCTATCTGAAGCCCCGCGCGGTTCGCTTCACGGCAAAAGGCTGTGACACGCTCGTCAGTATAGTAAAGAATGCCGTGAGCCTGCTTGGGAGGCAGTCCGGCGGCTGCCTCGTAGGGTTCGAGCATGGCGGCGTCGACAGAGCCGTAGCAGCCATCGAGGGCAGTGGCGAAGCAGCCGCCGATGCGGGGAAGCTTCCGCTTCAATACCTTGGCAACGTCCATGGTCTGGAAAAAGACACGATAGGCGACCGGGTTTGCAAGGCCCCTCGCGAAGAGGCTCTCGAGAGTGACATCCATGTCGCCGGGAAAGCCGATGCCGGTGACGGAATGGACGAGGCCGATGCCGTAGCCCGCGAGGGTGTCTATGGCGGAGAGCATGTTACCCATCGTGGAAGGGAGAGAAACCTTGCCGGTGAGAAAGTCGGTGACGCGGAAGAAGGCTTCCTGCGTCATGAGCCCCGAATCGGCGTCGAAACCGCGCAGTGCCCCGAGTTTTTCCTTCACTTGCTCTATGAGGACGGAATTGGCTATGCCGGCATGGCCATCGTATTTGACGATGAAGGCGGGCCTGCCGGGGCATGCCGCGTCGATATCTTCCCTTGTGAGAAGGCGTTTTTCAGCGACGCTGTGGGCAGAGGATCCAAAGCCCAGAACAAAGGCAGGGCTGCGCGATTCGACGAATTCAGCGATTGCTGCCTTGGCGTTGTCGATCGTTTCAGCCTTCCTCAGGTCGAGACCGGCCGAAAAGAGGGCATAGGACATGAAGTGAATATGGGTGTCGCCGAAGGCGGGAAGAAGGGCCTTTTCGCCGAGGTCAATTCTTGGCGCGGCCGCGTAGGCCTGGGGTAGTTCATTGCCGACATGGACGATCCGGCCTCCCTCCTCGACGAGGAAACGGGCGGTGCTGCCTTGGGCATCGCAGGTGACAATCGAACCTTCGTAAACGTTCATAAATCTCTCCTCGTGCCCGCCATGTTTGAAATATCTGCAAGTTTAGCATGGGGGGTAGAGAGAAGCAAAGCTTTGAAAAAAGGGGCTGCCCAATTTTGTGGACAGCCCCTCGCATTGTAGATGCTTTTCAGTGAAGAAGTCTTACTTCAGCCAGCCCTGCTCGACGAAGTATTTCCTTGCACCGGGATGATAGGGAATGAGCATCTGATCATCGGGGAGCACCAGGTCCTTGGTGAACTGCTTGAGAAGAGCCGAGACGCTGTGGATTGTCGGCAGGTTTTCATACAGGGTCTTGGTCATCTTGTACACAAGGTCGGCGTCCATGTCGGCGCGGGCCATGATCACGTCGGGAGGAGTTCCTACCGTGGGAACCGGTGCCGTCTGATGGGGATAGGTGTTGGCCGGGATGTCGCGGCGGGTATAGGCCACGTTCACCTTCTTGAGGTTGGCGAGAGCGGCGTCGGTGATCGGAATGAGCTGGATCTTGCCGTCGAGGAGAAGCTCGGTCATGCCTGCGGCGCCCATGGCGAGGCCAAGGATTCCACCGTCGGCGAGACCATCCTGCATCATTTCGATACCCTGGGTGTACTCGACGAAGCTGGCCTTTACGTCTTTGTAGGTGAGGCCATAGGCCGCGAGGGTTTCGCGGGCATCGACTTCACCGCCGGAACCGACGGGACCAACCACGATGCGCTTGCCCTTGAAGTCGGCGACGGACTTGATACCGCTCGACTTGGATGCTACGACCTGGAAGACGTCCATGAAGAGTCCGCCGGTGATGGCGCGAATCCAGGGCATCTTTTCGGGATAGGGTGCGATGCCATTGGTGGCGCGATACGCTTCAAGCGACCTGACCTGAGCGATATCAGCATCTCTGGTGCGCAGGAGGTCGATGTTGTGGGGGCTTCCACCCGTGGCAATGGCTACAGCCTTGATGCCGGCGATGTTGGCGTTCCAGAGCGAACACATGGCGATCCCTGTAGGATAGTTTGTACCGCTGACGCCTGCAGTTCCCATGGTAAGGTGCATGATGGGGGCAGCGAAGAGCCCTGAACCACCAAGCGCGAGGGCGATCATCATGACGAAGAGCGCCTTGTTTCTCATTTTCCTCATTGCAAAAACCTCCTTAACTACTCATGTCTGTACTATAAGCTATATTTTACCGGGCTCAAGCTCGGCGCCAATATTATTTACGCTGCCTTTGCCACGTTTCTCCGCTTGAGAAGCTGTATACATAACCAACCAAAGGCCGTCAAGGCAACACCTGCTACGTCGGTGGTGATTCCCGGCGAGATGAGAAGGAGAGCTGCGATGACGAATACCGGCCTGAGCCAGAGGGGAAGCTTGATTGTCAGGTAGCCTTCCACGCCTACAGCCAGGAGGGCCGTGCCGGCGAGACCTGTGACGGCGGCCCAGATTATCTGGGTTGTGGAATCCGCGATGAGGAGCATGGCCGGAGAATAGACGAAGAAGAAAGGAACGATAAATCCGGCGAGGGCCAGTTTGAAGGCTGTCCAACCCACTTCACTTGATTTTGCCCCGGCAAGACCGGCTCCAACATATGCCGCAAGCGCTACAGGCGGCGTGATGGTCGAGAGGCAGGCATAGTAGAAGATGAAGAAATGGGCCTGGAAGGGAGCGACGCCCATCTTGGTGAGAATGGGAACGGCGATCGAGGCAGCTATCACATAGCAGGCGCTCGTGGGCAATCCCATTCCCAGAATTATGCAGACAATCATGCACAGGATGAGGGCAATGATCATCCTGCCCTGGGCGAGAAGGACTATGTTGTCGGCAAGGATGGCGCCGATACCTGTCATGGCGAGTACCGCGATTATGAATCCGGCGTTGGCCATGGCCACGCCGATACTGAGCGAGCTCCTGGCGGCGGCCACGGCTACGTCCTTTGCAGCCTTGAGAGTAATCCTCGTCTCCTTGCGGACCCACGAGAGAATTACGGTGAACAGTACCGTATAGAATGCGGCGAAGAGCGGTGTCCGTCCCGAAATCATAAGGTACACGAGGACGATGATGGGGAATATCATGTGGCCATAGCGGAAAATTGTGGCCTTCACATCTGGCAGTTCACTCTTTTCAAGGCCTTTGAGCCCCATGGATCGAGCCCTGAGATCGATCTGGAAGAAGACGCTGGCAAAATAGAGCAGGGATGGGATGATGGCGGCGGCGGCGATGTCGATATATTTCATCCCGAGGAACTCGGCCATTATGAAGGCTGCTGACCCCATGATGGGGGGCATGATCTGTCCACCAGTGGAGGCTGCCGCTTCAACGGCGCCCGCGAAAGCTGGTTTGTAGCCGACCTTTTTCATGAGGGGGATCGTGAAAGCTCCCGTCGTGGCAACGTTCGATGCAGCGCTCCCCGATATCGTGCCGATGAGCGCAGAAGCTACGACAGCGACCTTGGCTGGACCGCCCGTCATCTTTCCGCCCAGGCCGAGTGCAACGTCATTGAAAAGCTTGCCCAGACCGCTCCGTTCCAGAACCGCAGCCAGAATGACGAAGACGATGAGGAAGGTAGAGGATACTTCTATCGGGATTCCGAAAATGCCCTGCGTTGTCAGGTACATCTGGTAGATAATCCTCTGGAGGGTATATCCCCTGTGGGAGAAGACGCCGGGGATGTATTTGCCCAAGTATGCGTAGAGGAGGAATATGACACCCAGCGCGAGCAACTGGGGGCCGACGGAACGCCGGCATGCCTCAAGGATAAGAAGGATCAGAATGCCACCGAAAATGTAGTTGTCCAAAGTCGCGACACCAGCCCTGATCAGAAAGGCATCTCGTGCGAGTATTGTGTAGACTATGACGATGAGACTGACAAAAACGAGACCGAGATCAAAGTTGCTGGGCCTTTCCCTGGGCGATTTGGATCGTGCCGGGAAATACAGCCACACAAGGATGAGTATGAATCCCACATGGATTGCCCTGTGCTTGATGGACTCCGGCATGCCAAAACGGGAGGTGATAAGATGATAGGAGATGAAGACAGATGAGATTATAGCGATGATCGTCTTCCAGACAGGAAGCAAGTTTCGCCTGTATCTCGACTCCACCTCAGCCTTCTGGACGACCTTGTCGGCTTCTTCCGCAGAGATAACCTTGGGGCCAGCCCCAACGCTTTCCTTTTCCACAACTAACCTCACTTGCTTGGCATGTAGGATCAATTAAGATATCCTATATCCTATATCATATCATATGATTTTTATTCGTGCAAGCAGAATTCCCAGCAGAAAACATCTTCTGCACCCCATGGACTGACTCCCCGATTATTCCCTTAGCGCTTCCGAAGGAGGGCGGCCATTGCTCGCTTCTCGCCGTTTTGCAGATGCACCTGTACACTCTCCACAACTTTAGCAGGATTTTTCGATTTCAGAGCCTCTATTATGGCAAGGTGTTCCTGAAGCACTTCATTGACAACCTGCTCATGCATCGATTTGGAGTACTCGGGGAAGTAACGAATTCTTATCGACATTTGATGGACACGACGGATTGTATCGCGAAGCGTAGTGTTCGGAAGATGCACGTAAAGGATTTCGTGCATCTTCGTATCTGAGGCGACATATCGATCGTTGTCGAAATATGATTTTTTTATGTTGAGGATCTCTTGTTCTATTTCATCGATCTCGTGTTCGGGGATAAGGCTCACGCTTTTACCGGCTGCGAAGGGTTCCAGGAGCTGGCGCATTTCCCAGTTGTTGAGAATGTCTTCGGCTTGGATATCGGTTACCATGGCGCCCTTGTTCGGGATAAGTGTCACCAGACCTTCGGACTCAAGCCGCACGAGGGCTTCTCTCACCGGCGTGGCGCTGACACCAAAGTCGTCGGCCAGTTTGTCGATGGGCAATACAGCGTTGGGAGGATAGGAATTCTTGATTATAGATTCCCTGAGCGCTTCATAGATTTGATCTCTCATGGAAAGCAGCACAATCTTCTTCGTCATGCCTGAGCCAACCTTGATTTGAATTGTGGAGTCAATTAAATATCGCATATAAAATATATCATCTATTTAAAAAGCTGTACAGAATCAAAATTATGCAATCAGTCGCAATCAATGAGAAATAAAAGATTGATTCTTTTTCATACGTATGCTAAAATATATGATATAGGATCTGTGATATAGGGAAGGTGTAGCGATGACAGTTGCAGAACAATTGGTTAAACGTTTCAAGGAAAAAGGAATCCGCTTCGTTTTCGGCGTGCCGAGCGGTTCCTGGCTCTATTATATGGAAGCGATGCGCAAGGAAGGGCTCGACTTCGTACTGGTGAGCAACGAGGCTTCGGGCGGATTCATGGCCGATGTCTGCTCGCGGCTTACGGGCCAGCCTGCCGCCTGCTACGGAACAGTGGGGCCGGGCGCGACGAACCTCAGCACGGGCGTCGTCAATGCCCTCCTCGACCGCTCCTCGATGATAGTGCTTTCGAGCGAGCCACCGGAAAAAATGATCGGACGCACCGTCCAGATGGCGATCGACCACCAGGCACTTTTCCGCCCCATCACCAAGTGGACGACGCGGCTGACCCGCGAACGTGCCGATCAGATTGTCGATCAGGCTCTGCGCATCGCCACAGCCGAGGTTCCCGGCCCCGTCCACATAGGCCTGCCCGAAGACATCGGCTCTCGCGAGGCCATCTCGACGAGCCCGGCGGGACAGATACTTTCGACTCCTGCCCCTTCGCCCGCCGACGAAGCCCTCCTTACCTCGATGGAAAAGGTATTCCAGGCTTCCAAACGCCCCATCCTCGCCGTCGGTCTGTCCGCCGTTCGGAGCAAGGCGGGAAAACTCATCGCCCAAATCGCCGAAAAGCACGGCGTACCCGTGATTCTGACTCCGATGGCCAAAGGCATCATCTCGGAAGACCATCCGTGGTATACGGGCGTTCTCTTCCATGCCCTCAGCAACAAGGTGGCCGAAACCCACCGTGAAGCCGACCTTGTTGTGGCCGTGGGCTATGACCCCGTGGAATTCAACTTTGAAGACTGGATGGTTCCCGTCCCACTCCTCCATCTGGACACGACGGAAGCCGATATCGACCGGAGCGTCTACCGCGAAACGTACGACATTGTAGGCAACATAAATGCCTCCCTCGAACGCCTGGCTGCCCTGCCTGCCCTGAAGTCGGACTGGGATGTCCAAGTGATCGGTGATCGACGGCGAAAGCTTTTCGAGCACTTCATCCCCAAAAAGGGGAGCTTTGGCCCCCTGGCGGCGATGTCCATCCTGCGCGAAGTACTCCCCCAGGACGGCATCATGGCCTGCGACGTGGGAGCCCACACCCACCTCATCGGACAGATGTGGCGCACCCCCGAACCCGGGCTTCAGCTGATGACGAACGGATGCTCCTCGATGGGCTTCAGCATACCCGCGGCCATCGCGGCCAAGCTCTGCCGCCCTGACAAAAAGGTAGCCTGCGTGGTAGGCGATGGAAGCTTCCTCATGATGGCCGGCGAGATGGCCGTGGCGCGACGGCGCAAGCTCCCCGTCGTCTTCATCGTCCTGGCCGACCAGAACCTCGAACTCATCCGGCTCAAGCAGCACCATAAGGGATTCACGCAGTTCTCCACCATTTTGTATGAGGAAAGCGCCAAGAGCGCCGACAATGTGTTCGGCGTACCCGTGATTCGGGCAGATGACGCCGAACAATACAGAAAAGCCCTCGAAAAGGCTTTCGCCTCCGATGGTCCCGTTATCGTGGAAGCCCACATAGATCCGTCGGAATATGACAGTCTCATTTTGAAGAAACATAAATAGGAGGTTCCCCATGGAATCCAGCAAAAACACGCCCGTATTCAGCCCTGACGCTTTCATGTCGGAGAGACTCAAGATCGTGCCCTTTTCCGGCATCAGGAAAGTGTTCGACAAGGTGAAGGAACTCGAGACGGCAGGCAAGGACGTCATCCACTGGCAGATCGGTCGCCCTGATTTCGATACCCCTGCCCATATCAAGCAGGCAGCTGCCGATGCCCTGCATCGCGGCGAGGTGCACTACGCCCCCAACCTGGGAACGCCAGCCCTGAGGCGAGCCATCGGCGCCCGCACTGCCATCGACACCGGCGTCGCCGTCGACGGAGAAAAGCAGGCTGTCGTGATGGCGGGCGCCAACGAGGGCATCATGGTTTCCATGCTCGCCTTCATCAACCCCGGCGACGAGGTGATCATCGCCAATCCCAATTGGCATCACTATAAATCCTGCGTATCGCTTGCAGGTGGCGTGCCTGTCGAAGTAGCCGCCACCGAAGCCAACGGCTTCACCATGAATCCGGACGAGGTTGAAAGCAAGATCACGAGCCGCACAAAGATGCTCTGCATCACGTCCCCCGGCAATCCTACCGGCTGCGTCCAGAGCAAGGAAAGCCTTGAAGCCCTGGCGAAAATCGCCATGCGGCACAACCTCCTTGTTCTCTCAGACGAAATCTACGCCCGCATCTATTACGGCAAGGAACCTGTTGCGCCAAGCATCTACTCCGTCCCCGGCATGGCGGAACGGACCATCATAATCAATGGCTTTTCCAAGACCTACTCCATGGACGGCTGGCGTCTGGGCTGGACGGTGGCATCGGAACAGCTCACGAGAGCCATCCTGAAAGTGCGGCAGTACACGACGGTGTGTGTGAACACCTTCATCCAGAGCGGAGCCGCCCTCGCACTCTCGGGCGACCAGACCTGCGTACAGGAGATGGTTGGAGAATTCGCCAAGCGCCGCGGCATTTTGCTGCGCGGACTTCGCGCCATCGAGGGTGTCACCGTCGCCGAGCCCATGGGTGCCTTCTATGTGTTTCCCAACATAAAGTCCTTCGGGAAGAGCTCAGCCGATCTGGCCGACTACCTGCTCTCAGAGCATGGAATAGCCACGGTGGCAGGAAGCGTTTTCGGCGATGCAGGCGAAGGCTACCTCAGAATAGCCTATTCCTGCGCCACCTCCGAGTGCGAACGCGGCGTCGAAAGGCTTGCCTCCGCTCTCCAATCCCTGCGATAACCGTTTAGAAAGAAGGATACATACTATGGAAAAATTCCGCGTAGCCGTTGTCGGCGCCATGGGCGCCGTCGGCACCGAGATGATCAAGACCCTTGAGCAGAGGGATTTCCCCGTTTCCGCGCTTATCCCCATGGACGTGGCCTCCATGGCTGGGAAAACCGTGACGTACAGAGGCGAGAAGGTGGCGGTCCGCGAAGCCAAGCCCGGCGCTTTCGGCGATGTCGATATCGCCCTTTTTTCGGCAGGAGCCGAGGCCAGCCGCATCCTCGCGCCAGCTGCAGCCTCAGAGGGTGCCATTGTCATTGACAACTCCAGCCAGTGGCGCATGGATCCCGACGTTCCCCTCGTCGTGCCTGAAGTGAATCCCCAGGCTCTCTCCTACCATAAGGGCATCATCGCCAATCCCAACTGCTCGACAATACAGATGCTCGTGGCGGCCAAGCCCATCCACGACGCATTCAAGATCAAGCGCATCGTCGTGGCTACCTATCAAGCCGTTTCAGGCACCGGCGGTCCCGCCATCGCAGAACTGAAGAATCAGGCCAAGGAGTTCTCTGAGAACACGCCAGTGACCGTTTCCGTCTATCCGAAGCAGATACTTTTCAATGCCCTTCCCCACATCGATGTCTTCCTCGAGAATGGCTACACAAAGGAAGAGATGAAGATGGTCCACGAGACGCACAAGATCCTCGATCCTTCAATACTGGTGAGCCCCACGGCTGCACGTATCGGCGTTTTCAGAGGGCATTCCGAATCGATCAACATCGAAACCGAAAAACCCTTTACCCTAGAGCAGGTTTTCGAACTCTTGAGAAAGGCCCCCGGCGTGGTGGTCAT
>PGXP01000006.1 GCA_002839205.1 Spirochaetae bacterium HGW-Spirochaetae-9 | reverse complement strand
AACATCGACGAGGGCGCGAGCCTCATCATTCTGAGCGATAGGGGCGTCGACGAGAGAAAGGCCGCTGTGCCGGCCCTCCTCGCCGCCTCGGCCGTGCACAGCCATCTCGTGAAGGCGCGCAAGCGCCATATGGCAGGCCTCGTCGTGGAGACCGGGGAGGCGAGGGAAATCCACCACATCGCCGTCCTCCTCGGTTGCGGGGCGAGCGGCGTAAACCCATGGATGGTTTTCGAGCGCATCCCGGAGCTGCTCGCACTAGCCTCGCCGGGTATTTCCGCACACGGCGCCGATTCCCAGGCCGCCGGCCTGAGCGCCGAAACCGTTTCGGACAATTACATGGAGGCCGTCAAGAAAGGCATCCTGAAGATCCTCTCCAAGCTCGGCATTTCGACGATCTCTTCGTACAGAGGATCGCGGCTCTTCGAAGTCGTGGGGCTTTCGGAAACCCTGCTCAAGGACTACTTCGCCGGGGCCGAAAGCCGCTTTGGAGGCATCGGAATGGCGGAGATCGAAGCCGATGTCCTGGAAAACCACAGACGTGTCTTCGGACAGGGAACGGCGGCGGGCGAGGCAACGGCGGCGGGCGTTGCATCGGTAGGCGCCGCCTCGGCGAACCCAGCCCCAGAGTTGCCCTGGCCGCCACGGCTCGCCACCTTGCTGACGAAGGCGGTGCGAAACGGTGACAACGCGGCCTGGCGCGGCTATGCCGATGGCATGGACGACCCGGCGAGGCAGCCCTTTGCCTTCCGCGACCTCTTCGCCTTCAAATCCGGGATGGCCATTCCCCTCGAATCGGTGATGGGCACGAAGGAAATAACGGCGCGCTTTTCGGTGGCGGCGATGTCCTGCGGCGCCATCAGCCGCGAAGCCCACGAGGCCCTCGCCGCCGGAGCCAACTCGGCAGGGGCCTGGAGCGACTCGGGCGAAGGCGGCGAGGACGAAGACCGCAGCACCTATGCCGACAGCGGCATCGATTCCCGGAGTGCCTCTCGGCAGGTGGCCTCGGGGCGTTTTGGTGTCACTGCCCGGTATGCGGCCGATGCTGTCGAACTTCAGATCAAGATAGCCCAGGGCGCCAAACCCGGCGAAGGCGGCCAGCTGCCGGGAGCCAAGGTGGATGCCTACATCGCCAAGCTGAGGCATTCGGCGCCAGGAAAGTCGCTTATAAGCCCTCCCCCCCACCACGATATCTATTCCATCGAGGACCTCTCCCAGCTTATCCACGACCTGCGCTGCCTCAACCCCGAAGCGAGGATTGCCGTGAAACTGGCAGCCCAGGCTGGAATTGGGGCAGTGGCAGCCGGTGTCGCCAAGGCTGGTGCACCCTGCGTCGTTGTCTCCTCGGGCGATGGAGGCACAGGGGCCGCTCCCCTCTCTTCTCTCGATTACGTGGGCAATGCCTGGGAAGCCGCTCTACCAGAAATCCGACAGGTTCTTGCGATGAACGGCCTGGATGCGAATATTGTCGTGCAGGTGGACGGCAGGCTGAGGACGGCGCGCGATGTCGTCATCGCCGCCATACTGGGGGCCCGGGAATTCGCCTTCGGAACGGCGGCCCTCCTCTCCATGGGCTGCGTCGCCTGCGGCAAGTGCAACCTGGATCGCTGCCCAGTAGGTATCGCCACTCAGGATCCTGCCCTTCGCGCAAAATTCGCGGGGCAGCCCGAGCATGTCGCTGCATTTTTCTCCTTTATCGCCGAGGATGTTCGTTCCATCCTCGCCTCCCTCGGCGCCACCAGCCTTGACGAAGTAGCCGGACGCTGGGAGCTCCTCGATTTCGGCAGGCGTGCAGCCACAACGCGGGAAAAGCTGCTCGGCTTCGACACGATAATGACAGCCCTCGAGATCGCCCGCCGCTATCCTCTGGACGAGGAGGGCGATACGGACGGCTCAGGACCACCACAGCTCCCCCTGCCCGAGGCCGGCCTGCGCCGCTTCAACGGCGAAAACCGCCCCCCCTTTGCTATCCCCGACATCGATGCCCTCCTCATCGAAAGATACAGCAAAGCAATGGGCGTCGATCGCCGCATCGAAGCGGAGATGCCTCTGCGAAACGCCGATCGCTCCATTGGTGCCGCTCTCTCGGGCGCTCTCATCCGATTAGGCGCAGCCCTGGCTCCCGACGCCATCCGCGTCCGCTTCACCGGTACGGCCGGACAAAGCTTCGGGGCATTCCTCATCGATGGCGTCAACTTCACCCTGTCGGGCGAAGCGAACGACTTCCTCGGAAAAAGCCTCTCGGGCGGCCGAATCATCGTGCGTCCCCGCGACGAATCGCGATTCCAGCCCGAGCGGAACGTGATCGCCGGAAATGTATGCCTCTTCGGAGCGACGGGGGGCGAAGCATTTCTTGGCGGACAGGTGGGCGAACGATTCTGCGTCCGCAACTCGGGTGCCCTCGCCGTAGCAGAGGGCTGCGGCGATCATGCCTGCGAGTACATGACAGGCGGCCAGGTCGTCATTCTGGGCCGAACCGGGATAAACTTTGGCGCGGGAATGTCAGGCGGAACAGCCTATGTCCTCGACGAGGACCAGCTCTTCGACACCCGCTGCAACCTGGGCGACGTTGATCTCGAAACCTGCGCCGATCTTAAGGATGGGGTCTTCCTGAAAAGCATCCTGGCTCGCCACCACATGCTCACGGGCAGCCCCAGGGCCAAGCTCATCCTCTCGGACTGGGAGGAATATCTCCCCCTCTTCGTGAAGGTGACGCCGCGCTGAGCCTCGGAAAGCCTCGGCGCGCTTCGCCTATTGATTTTGAGGCCCGCTGGCCTTAGGCTTTCCTTGCTGGAGGCGATGCGCATACCGATGAATGTCACGACCGAGCGCGATATTGCACGCGACGAGGAGAATTACCGCCTCCTGGCCGAAAACTCCACCGACCTCATCATGCGCATCTCGATCGAAGGCATCTGCCTCTATGTTTCCCCGGCCAGCGTCGAGCTCCTCGGCTATGAGCCTGGAGCACTGGAAGGCCGGTATGCCTTCGATTTCATCCATCCCCTGGACAGAAAATCCGTCGCGGAGGCTCTCGAGCCTGAGATTCTCTTCCGCTCCCATAGGCGCATCGAATGCAGACTGCGGCGCAAGGACGGCTACTACCGCTGGTTCGAAAGCAAGTTCCAATTTTTCGGCGACATCGTAACCCGGCAGCTGCAGATCATCGTCGTCGCGCGTGACATCAGCGACCGCGTGAAAGCCGAGCGCTTCAATACCGTGCGCCACTCCATCGCCGCCCTGAAGACGACGGAGACTGATCTCGAGCGCGAATTCTCCCTCATCCTCGAAACGATCTGCGGGAGCCTCTCCTGGGATCTCGGGGAAATCTGGCTGATCGACGACAAGGACACCCTGATCAGGCGTAAAAGCTTCTGGCATGGCCGATCGGGCAGGCTCAAGGGCTTCGCCGAGACCTCCTCCACGATGGCTTTCGCCCCCGGCGTCGGCCTGCCCGGGCTTCTATGGAGCAGAGGCGAGGCGAGCCTCTTCGACTACCTGCCCTCGCTGTACTCCTCGGTGCGCCGCCGGGAATACGAGGAATCAGGCCTCGTATCGGCCATCGGCACCGTCCTTGTCGATGAGGCGAAGGTCTATGGCGTCGTGCTCTTCCTCAGCCGCAGGAAAATCCAGCGGAACAGGGAGCTGCTGGACATGATCGCAGAAATCGGCTCAGGCCTCGGCAGCTTCCTCGCCAAGTTCAGGGCGCGCGAACGCTTCGAGACGGAGTCGGAAAAGCTTGGGCTCATGGTGGAAGAAGGCGGCGCCCAGATACGGGCGCTCCAGGCCGAGGTGGCGCGGCAGCAGCGGCTGGAGCAGGATATCCTGATGGCGGCCGAAGTGCAGCGCAGCCTCCTCCCGACGGAAAATCCCGACATACGCGGCTTCGAATACTCCTCGGCCGCCATCCCCGCCCGCTATATAAGCGGGGATTTCTACGATCACATCATGCCGTCTCCCTCCCTCTGCGACATCATCATCGCCGATGTTTCGGGGAAGGGCATTCCGGCAGCCATGATGACCTCGGCGGCGCGGATGATGTTCCGCCATGCCGCAAGCCCCGACAATACCCCCGCCATCCTCCTGGCCGAGATGAACGAATCCCTCTACGACGATCTCGAACGCACCGAGATGTTCCTCACCGCCCAACTCATACGCATCGACACGGATCGAGGATCCATAGCCTACGCGTCGGCCGGCCATACGGAAGCCCTCCTCTGCCGTCCATCTACAGGGGAATGCCGGCGCCTGCCCTCCACCGCCCCGCCCATCGGTGTGATGAGGAAAGCGGGTATAGGCCAGCTGGAATTATGCGTCCGGCCCGGCGATTATCTTGTCATCTACAGCGATGGAATCACCGAGGCTGTCGCCGCCGAAGGCGGCGGCGAACTCTTCGGCATGGATCGCTTCATCGACCTGCTCGGGAAGGCTTCCGGCCTGTCGGCTGCCAATATCGTCCAGAAGGTGCTCGCCGCCATTCGCGACTTTTCCGGCGAAGGCTCCCTCGCCGACGACCTCACCCTCATCGTCCTGAAGGCGACGCCGAGGGATCTCCAGTATTCCTCGCCCTCTACCATGGACAACCTCGATCCGGCCGTCGCCTTCATCAAAGACGCTTGCCTTGCCTACGGTGAGACCTTCGCCGAGGCTATGGAACTCGTGGCCTCGGAACTCGTGACGAACGCCATAACCCATGCCAGGCCGGACGAAGCGCTAGGTGGAACGGACAGCAAAGATGACGCGGGCGCCATGAACATCCATATTAGCCTGGAGCATGATAGGATTATCCTCGATATCAGCTACCCGGGAGAGCCTTTCGATGCGGAAAGCCTTGGGCGGAAGCTGCCCGAGCCCCTCGAGGAGGGCGGGCGGGGCATCCTCATCGTCCGCGCCCTCGTCGATGAACTGGAATACGAACACCAGGGGGAAGGCCCCGCGAACATAAACCGCTGGCATATCGTCAAGATCGCCGTGGAGGAGAACGCATGAAATCAGCCCTGAATCGCAGCCGAGGCGACCGCCGACTCTTTTTATCCCACGCGATCGGCCTCGTCTCCGTCGCCCTGGGGCTGAACTACATAATCTGGCGCTACCTCGCGAGCCTCAACATGAAAGCCCTCTGGTTCGCCATCCCCATGGTGATAGCCGAAACCTACGGCATCATCGACATGCTTCTCTTCGTCCTGATGTCCTGGCGCCAGGTCGACAGGGAAGCCCTTCCTCCCCCCGAAAAAGCCGAGGTCGATGTGTTCATCACCACCTACAATGAACCCGAGGAACTCGTCGGCATGACGGCCAAAGCCGCCATGCGCATCGACTGGCCCGACAAGAAGGTGTACATCCTCGACGACGGGGCACGGGAATCCATGAAGAAGCTCGCCGGCGAGCTCGGCTGCGGCTATGTCAGCCGGGGTCCGGAGTGGGCGAAAAAGCCACGGCACGCCAAGGCCGGCAACGTGAACAACGCCCTCCTCGAAACCTCAGGCGAATTCATCCTCATCCTCGACGCCGACCAGATACCGGCGCCGGCGATCTTCCGAAAAACCCTGGGCTTCTTCGCCGATCCCGCCGTCGCCTTCGTCCAGACGCCCCAGTACTTCTACAACCTGCCGCCGGGCGATCCCTTCGGCAACGAGGCTTCCCTCTTCTACGGCCCGATCCAGCAGGGCAAGGACGGCTGGAACGCCGCCTTCTTCTGCGGCTCCAACGCCGTGCTCCGCCGCGAAGCCTTGATGCAGATCGGCATACGCGAATATGTGGAGACCCTGGAAAAGCGCGAAAGGGTAACAATCGAGAACCTCATCAAGCGGACGGCCAAGACTTCCTGCGACGACGATGACAGCTGCGCCGCCGTCGGACGGCTGATGGAGGGGCTCAAGGCGGCCCGAACGGCCCTCGACGGCAAGGCGCCCCTCGAGCGCGTAAGCGACCTCGTGGGCGAAGCCGTCAGGGACGCGGAATTCCTCGTCGCCAGGAAGGATGTCAACGAGCTGGCGGCGGCGATGAAGGATCTGGCGGGGAGTGGCGACCTGGATGCCGCCGCCGTCTATCGCCACATCGTGGGCAACCTGGACTCCCTGAGCCGACAGGCGCCTTCCTCGGCCCTCGACAAGCTCAGGATATCGCCCGAATACATGGAAGCCCTCAACCTCTCGCGCAGCGAGGAAGCCATCCCCGTGCAGGCCCTGGCCACGATCAGCATCACCGAGGACATGGCCACGGCCATGCGGTTACATTCCTTCGGCTGGAAGAGCGTCTTCTACCCTGAGGTGCTGGCCTACGGCCTCGCCCCCGAGGATTTCGGCACTTCGCTCAAGCAGAGGCTCCGCTGGGCACAGGGCACTATCCAGGTTTTCCTCAGGGAGAATCCCTTCACCAAGAAAGGCCTCTCCTTCGCGCAGAAACTCATGTATTTCGCCACCATGTATTCCTATTTCTCGGGCTTCTTCAACCTCGTCCTCCTTCTCGCGCCCATCGTCTTTTTCTTCACGGGCATAGCGCCCGTCGCTTCCTGGTCCGTTGATTTCTTCGTCCGCTTCATACCCTTCTTCGTCATGAACAAGATCATGTTCAGGTTCGTGGCGGCGGGCATTCCGGTATGGCGGGGCGAGCAGTACAACCTGGCGATGTTTCCGCTCAACATAAAGGCCGTGATAAGCGTCCTGGGCGGCAAGAAGCTCGCCTTCGTCGTCACGCCCAAGCACAGGGATGACGGGAGGGATTTCAGGCTGATCTGGCCGCAGGCGACAGTCATAGCCCTGAGCATCGCCGCAGCGATCTACGGTCTCGTCATGTTCTTCTTCGGGAGAGGCCTCAACGTCATAGGGCTCGTAGTCAATCTCTTCTGGTCGGCGTACAACGTTCTGTCTCTTGGCATAGTGGTGAAGGCGCTGTATTACCAACTGCCCAAGGACTGGAGTGCCGAGCCGCCGGAGTTTTTATCCGAACGCGACATAACGCATTGAGCATGGAGGATTCCTGAATGGACCTTGTCATTGAAGAGAAAAACGGCGAAGGCTGCGATATCGTCGCCCTCTCGGGCCGGCTGAACGGCGCGAGCGCGCCCGAGTTCAAGCAGAGGATCAGGCAGATCGTGGAGGGTGGAAAATCCAGGCTGATACTGGACATGGCAGGCGTCAGCTTCATCGACAGCTCGGGGCTCTCAGCCCTGATCTCGGGACTCAAGGCGACGCGCGAGGCGGGCGGATTCCTCAGGCTGGCCAGCCTTGGCAGCCAGGTCGCGGCCGTCATCAAGCTCATGATGCTGGACCGCGTCTTCGATGTCTACGCCGACGTGACCGCGGCTATGCCTTAAAGCTTTCTCCCGGAAATCACTCTTTCACAGGGTGGGATATCTTTTGTCATATTGACAGTTTTCGATTTGATATCTATATTCTCATATCGACCACTATCGATATATGGAGATTTGCCATGGATACCTCATACAAGGAAGGCGCTCGAATATTCAAGGCCTTCTGCGACGAAAACCGCATGTCCATCCTCGACCAGCTAAAAACCGGGGAGAAATGCGCCTGCGCCCTGCTCGAAAAGCTGGATATCGCCCAATCCACCCTCTCCCATCACATGAAGATCCTTTCCGAGAGCGGCATCATCACTAACCGCCAGGAAGGGAAATGGACCTACTATTCGCTCTCCGGCGAGGGCTGCGAGCATGCGAAGGCTGTGCTGGCCAGGATCACGGCACCGGCCGTCGCGGCGCCGGCAGGCGAAATCGCGGGAGGCTGTGCATGCAGGTAGCGTGGGATTTTTTCCAGAAGCAGCTGTTGGGGATGGGGTGGCTCAATACCGTCATCGGATCGCTTCTCTCGTCGCTGGGGCTGGACCTGGGGAGCAGGATCGGCGCGAGCCTGCAGTTCTTCCTCTATGACACGATAAAGATACTCTTCCTGCTCTCCTTCCTGATTTTCATAATCTCCTATATACAGAGCCACTTTCCGCCGGAAAGGACGAAGAAGATTCTCGGCCGCTTCAAGGGAATAGGCGCCAATATCGCGAGCGCCCTTCTCGGCACCCTGACGCCCTTCTGCAGCTGCTCGTCCATTCCCCTCTTCATCGGATTCACCAACGCGGGGCTCCCCGTGGGAGTCACCTTTTCCTTCCTGATCTCGTCGCCCCTCGTGGATCTGGGAGCCCTGGTCCTGCTGATGAGCGTCTTCGGCGCGCGCATCGCCATAGCCTATGTCCTCGTCGGCCTGATTCTGGCCGTGGCCGGGGGCATGCTGATCGACAAGCTCGGCATGGAGGATTCGGTGGTACGGTTCAAGGCCCCCGCGGGGAACGGCGCATCCTGCGCCGCAGGATGCGCCGATATCGAGCTTCCCGAACTCACGCGGAAAGACCGCCTGCTCTATGCCCGGGAGCAGACCCTGGCGACGGTGCAGAAGGTTTGGCTCTATGTCATCGCGGGTGTTGGTATCGGCGCCCTCATCCACAACTGGATTCCGGCCGAATGGATACAGGCCGCGCTCGGCGGCGACAATCCCTTCTCGGTGCTGCTGGCGACTCTCGTCGGGATTCCGATGTACGCCGACATTTTTGGAACGATTCCGATCGCCGAAGCCCTCTACGCGAAAGGCGTCGGGGTGGGCACCATCCTTTCATTCATGATGGCGGTGACGGCCCTGTCGCTGCCATCCATCATCATGCTGAAAAAGGTGCTTAAAATGAAATTGCTGGCCACTTTCGTCGGCATAGTGGCCCTCGGCATCGTGGCGATCGGCTACAGCTTCAACGCGCTCGGCTTTATTTTTATATAGGAGGCCACCTGCTCCTTGGTGAGCACGCGTCCCGTGCTCTTCACGACCCCATCGATCGCCAGTGCCGGCGTCATCATCACGCCCATCGCCATAATGGCTTCGATATCCGACACCTTCTCGATTTCGGCCTGGATGCCGAGTTCGGCGACGGCCTCGCGGGCGTGTTGCTCGAGAAGCTTGCATTTGGCGCAGCCTGATCCGAGTATCTGTATTTTCATGGGAACCTCCATTGTACGTTTTTTGAGCGCGCGCTCAGCGCGTCGGGCAGACGCTGCCCCGCCTCGCGCCCGTCTCGTCGAAGGGGGCGATGGCGTCGATGCAGTGCAGGAATTCGAGGACGCAGGGACAGGCGAGAGAGTAGAGGACAGCCTGACCTTCGCGTCTGTCGACGATCAGTCCGGCGCGGCGCAGAACGGCCAGATGTTTCGACACGGTCGAGATGTCGGCGCCGATCTCCCGCGTGAGGTCGCTCACGCCCAGTTCACCTTCCGAAAGCCTCATGACGATATAGAGCCTCGACGAGTGGGCGAGAGCCTTGAAGACTTCCACGCGACGCTCATGAGTGGCGGAATCGGCGGCGCATCCATCGGATTGCATCATTATGTTTGGCATTTTCGCCAAAATTCGTAGGCCTGTCAATGCGCCGCGCTTGACAGGAGGGGAATATTTGGCAAAAATGCCAATATATCGCCAGTAGCGCGATGCCTGATTGTGATTTTGAAGGAGCGACTATGGCGGAAAAGCGGATCGGCTTTTTCCAGAAGTACCTTTCACTCTGGGTATTCCTTTGCATCGTGGCCGGCGTCGCTATCGGGCGCCTCCTGCCCGGCGTTCCGGCCTTTCTCAACAAGCTCGAGTACGCTCACGTCTCGATCCCCGTAGCCGTCCTCATCTGGCTCATGATCTATCCGATGATGCTCAAGGTCGACTTCCAGAGCATCAGGAACGCCGGGCGCAAGCCCAAGGGCCTCGCCATCACTCTCGTGGTCAACTGGCTCATAAAGCCTTTCACCATGTACGCTATCGCCTGGCTCTTCCTCAAGGTGTTCTTCAAGGGGATGATTCCGGCCGACGCCTCGACCGACTACATCGCCGGGGCCGTGCTGCTGGGCGCCGCGCCCTGCACGGCCATGGTCTTCGTCTGGTCCTACCTTTCGGACGGGGATCCCGCCTACACCGTCATCCAGGTGGCGATCAACGATCTCGTCATACTCGTAGCCTTCGTGCCCATCGTCTCCTTCCTTCTGGGCATCTCCGACGTCCATGTCCCCCTCGATACCCTCATCCTCTCGGTCGTCCTGTTCGTGGTCATTCCCCTGAGCCTAGGCTATCTGACGCGGCACTATCTCGTGAAGCGCAGAGGCCTCGAGTGGTTCGAGAGCGTGTTCTGCAAGAAATTCGACGGCGTGACGATAGCAGGCCTCCTCGCCACCCTCGTCATCCTTTTCGCCTTCCAGGGCGAGACGATACTCGCGCATCCGCTGACGATACTGCTTATCGCGGTGCCCCTCATCCTCCAGACCTACCTGATCTTCTGGATCGGCTATGGCTGGGCGAGGCTGTGGAAAGTACCTTACGCCGTGGCGGCGCCCGCCGGCATGATAGGCGCCTCCAACTTCTTCGAGCTGGCCGTCGCCGTCGCCATCAGCCTCTTCGGATTATCGTCGGGCGCCGCCCTCGCCACCACGGTGGGCGTCCTCACCGAGGTGCCCGTCATGCTCCATCTCGTCTCCATAGCGAGGCGCACGAAGCACTGGTTCCCGGCCGAAGCCGGGGAACAGGCTGTCATAAAAGGAAAAGCGCCATGAGATTCACCCCCGTCGACGCATACAACGCCTCCGTTGCCAAGCCGGCCGCCCTGCCCGCACGCATTCTCCACATCGATCTCCTCGCCATCGACCTCTCCTCCTGCGCGCGCTGCGTGCCCACGGCCAGCCAGCTGGAAGCGGCCATGGAAATGCTGAAACCGGCCGCCGCGGCCTTGGGCATAGGCTTCGACTACCGCCCCCGCGTGCTTGCAAACGCTGCCGAGGCTCTTGAGGCCAGCCTCCTCAGCTCGCCCACGATTCGCCTCAACGGAAGGGACATTGGGGGCGAGCTCCGCGAGTCTGTTTGCGAAACCTGCGGCGATCTCATCGGCGCTACGGGTTCCGTGGATTGCAGGGAATGGGTGTATCGCGGCGAAACCTACTGCACGGCTCCTGTACCCCTCATCCTCGAAGCGATGATGGATGCCATGGTTCACCTCGACGAGCGGCCGCCTGTGGCCGTTCCGCCCCTCGAAAACCTGCCCGAAAACCTAAAGGGATTTTTCGAGGCCAAGCGGAATCCGGTGGAAAATAAAGGCTGCTGTTGAACGCTGGCAGGAATTGACGGAGGTAGTATGACGAGGGTGCTATTTCTATGTGTACATAATTCCGCGCGCAGCCAGATGGCGGAAGCATTTTTGAAGAAGCATGGCGGAGGCAGGTTCGAGGCAGAGAGCGCAGGCCTTGAGCCGGGAAGTCTCAATCCTTACGTTGTGCGCGCGATGTCTGAAATCGGCATTGATATATCGCACAACGTTACGAAAAGCGTCTTCGATTTCGCCGCTGAAGTAAGGCGCTATGACGTCGTCGTCACCGTATGTTCCAAGGAAGCGGCGGAACGCTGCCCGATATTTCCCGGCTCGCACAGAAAACTGCATTGGCCTTTTCCCGATCCTTCCGCACTTGCGGGAGACGATGCGGAAAAAATGGAAGAGACGCGCCGCATACGCGACATGATCCAAACGGCCGTGAAAGAATTCATCGCGGAGTCAGGGGAGTAGATGCGGCCTACCGTGTCGCCGCGGCATCGTGGACGACATCCACTTCGATGACGTCGATCAGCTTGCACAGCTGCTTTTCCACCTTTTCGATCGCCGCCATGGCACCGCTTACGACGAGGGTCATGCGGCTCGTCTCGGGTTCGTCCGTGGCCGATGTCATGAGACTCTCGAGCCGGTAATCCCTGCCGTCGAATAACCGCGCGATGCGCGACAGAACGCCTTCGTGATTCTCGACAATGAGCGACAGCACATGCTTCATACCAGTACCCCCTTGTACAGCATTTCGTCGTTTCCCTTTCCGGGAGCGACGATGGGCCAAACGTTCTCTTCCCTGCCTATCGCGCAATCGATGACGGCGGGCCGCCGCGCATCAATTGCGGCGCTCAATGCATTTCTGAATTCCTCTAAAGTTTTGGCGCTGAATCCCAGAGCACCGTAAGCCCTAGCGATAGCCGCGAAGTCGGGAGAATAGGGCGGACAGCGCCCATCGGGCATCGCGCATTCCTTGCCGCAGGTTCGGTCACAGCTTCTGCGCGACTGGAGGCAGACGGACGAATAGCGCCGATCGAAGAAAAGCTCCTGCCACTGCCTCACCATGCCGAGATAGCCGTTGTTCATGACGACGACGATGAGAGGCAGGTCTTCCTGCACGCAGGTAGCCAGTTCCTGGATATTCATCTGGAAGGAGCCGTCACCCGCTATAACCACGACGCTTTTGCCAGGTAGGGCATCGCCCCGGGCTTGGGCAGCCTGGGCGCCCATGCCGGCCGGGAAGCCGTAGCCCATCGTGCCAAGGCCGCCCGACGTCAGCCAGCGTCGGGGATGGTCGAAGGCGAGGTATTGGGCCGCCCACATCTGGTTCTGCCCTACTTCGGTGGCGACGATGGCTTCAGGGAGGAGTTCGTTGACGACAGAGAGCACCGCTCTGGGCGTGGGCGTCGCCCCGACTTCTCCTTCGTGCCGGCCTTCAAAAGCCCTGGCAAAGCCGCGGAATCCCTCGACCGCCTCGACCCATTCGGTAGCCGCCTTCGAATGAAGGAGGGGCGCGAGCTCTTCGAGGACAAGGCGGAGGTCGCCGACGACGGGGATGTCGACGCGAAGGTTGCGGCCGATGGACGAGGGATCGATGTCGACATGGGCGATCTTCGCTTCGGGGGCGAAACGGGCGGTGTTCCCTGTCGCCCTGTCGTCGAAGCGAACCCCCAGGCCCACGAGGAGGTCGCAAGCGGTGAGAGCCTTGTTCGCCTCGATGCTGCCATGCATGCCAATCATGCCCAGGTTTCGCGGATGGGAGGAACCGACTACGCCGATTCCCATCAAGGAGGTGACGACGGGGATGCCTGTTGCGGCAAGGATACTGCCAAAGATCCCGGCGGCTTCGGCTATTACCATACCCCCGCCGACCAGGAAAAGCGGTCGCTTAGCCTCTTCGATCGCCGCGGCAAGGGCTTTTACATCATCCAGCGGAGCAGAGCCGTCAGGCTTATAACCGCGTATCGTTACCGACTCAGGGTATTCGTCGTCGAGTTTTTCCAGCTGCAGATCCTTGGGCACATCGATGACGACAGGACCAGGCCTTCCGCTCGCCGCGATATGGAAGGACTGCTTGAGCATTGCCCCCAGGCCGCTTCGCTTCATGACGAGATAATTGTGCTTTGTGACGGGTTGGGTTATTCCGATAGTATCGGCTTCCTGGAAGGCGTCGGCTCCTATCATGGCCCGCGACACCTGGCCGGTGATGCAGACGAGCGGTACGGAGTCGAAGCGTGCCGTGGCAAGGCCGGTGACGGTGTTGGTCGCTCCGGGTCCGCTCGTGGCGATGCAGACGCCCACCCTGCCCGTAGCCCTTGCGTAGCCGTCGGCTGCATGGACGGCGGCCTGCTCGTGCCGGACCAGTATCACGCGGATGCTGGAGGCATCGTAGAGTGCGTCAAAAATGGGGATGACAGCGCCCCCGGGGTATCCGAACACCGTATCGACGTTTTCCCGGCGCAGGGCTTCGACGATCATTTCGGCTCCGCTTCTCGTCACCTTTCGGCTCCTTTGCAATAAAAAAAGGCCGCCCTTCCCGAAGGAAGAACGGCCTTTTTGTCGCTGTGCGACAGGCAGTCTATACTTCCTTCATTTTCCCCTTGGGAATAATAATGGAGGAAATAATAATGACGACTACCTGCGACGCGTGTACCATAAGTGTAACAAGTAATATACAGACGGCTCTTCCTTGTCAATAGCCTGATACAAATTTGATGCTTTTGTCATATTTATGCACAATCACAAGAAAGAAGCCCTTGACAGTCCGCAGGCCTTAGTCTACTAATTCCATCAATCATGGCAAAAGCCGCATGCTTCGTAGTTATTATTCTTTCCTCCGTCATTATTAGCCCGCCAGGGCTGAGGAAGGAAGCATAGACTGCCGGCTGCGATGCAGCAGAGAGGCCGTCCTTCCTTCGGGAAGGACGGCCTCTTCATTTTAGTACCTGGAGGTTTCCGATGAAGAACAGTTTCGAATCCAAAGTTTTCTCGAGCGAAAAAGTCAGGCTTGGACCTGAAGAAGAAATGATCGTCCGCGGGGGACGCCACCTTTTCCCCCTCCTTCCGAAGGCCTTTGATGGCGTGAAGCAGATCGGCATCCTGGGCTGGGGCAGCCAGGGTCCCGCCCAGGCGCAGAATCTCCGCGATTCCCTGGCTGGCAGCGCCATCAGGGTGAAGGTCGGCCTTCGCTCCGGCTCGTCTTCATGGAAAGCCGCACAGGCGGCCGGCTTCCTCGAGGAAAACGGAACCTTGGGCGAGATGATGGCCGTGGCGAGAGAATCCGATCTTGTCCTTCTCCTCATTTCCGACGCGGCGCAGGCCGAACTTTACCCGCAAATCTTCAAGACGATGAAACCGGGCGCCACCCTGGGGCTTTCGCACGGCTTCCTGCTGGGCGTCCTCCAGATCAACGGCGACAGTTTCCCCAAAAACATCAACGTCATCGGCGTATGCCCCAAGGGCATGGGACCTTCGGTGAGGCGGCTCTACGAGCAGGGCAAGCAGGTGAACGGGGCGGGGATCAACACGAGCTTCGCGGTGGAACAGGACATAGACGGCAAGGCCACGGATTACGCCATCGCCTGGTCCATCGGCCTCGGTGCTCCCTTCACCTTCATGACTACTCTGGAAAAAGAGTACAAGTCGGACATCTTCGGCGAGCGGGCCATACTCCTCGGCGGCGTCCACGGCATCCTCGAGTTCCTGTACCGC
>PGXP01000252.1 GCA_002839205.1 Spirochaetae bacterium HGW-Spirochaetae-9 | reverse complement strand
GAATACCAGGACTGTCCGGATCGAAACTCTTGCCGAATTGTTCACTTGTGCCAAGATCAACCATGTGGTTCCCGAGAATATCGAGCGTGAATTGTGGGCGAAGTTCATGGTGAATGTGAGTATCAACACCATTAGCGCCATTACACGCGGCACATACGGCGATTGTGCACATATACCCGCGATAAGGGACCTGATTGTCGACACACAACGGGAAGTGGTCGCGCTTGCGCAGAAGGCGGGTATCGAGGGTCTTGGTGAAGCCTACATCGAAAAATACCAGAAGGTTTTCGCAAGTCTCGAATACGATGGAAAGACCTCCATGCTCCAGGATATCGAAGCCGGAAGACCCACGGAGAACAAATGGTTTTGTGTCAGGGCATCCAAGCTGGGCAAGGAGTTGGGTATTCCCACACCTCTGATCGATGTCCTGGGAAGGATCGCCGATGGAGCCGAGGCAGTCCAAAAGAGACACATCGGCAACCGTTGAACCCACAGAAAAAAAAGAAGGCCGTCCCAAGTTTGCACCGAGGACGGTCCCATATATGAAACTGCTCGGGAACTTGCCCGGCAGGGAAGTAGCGGATGACTACCTATAGGCTGTCATCCGCACTGCTTCCTAGTTAGCAACAGCTGCTGCTCTTGCAATCGCTGAGGTTCTTCTCCATGATATCAAGCATTCCGGCAAGTTCTGCGGGCAACTTGTCCCCGAATTTCGGGTAGTGGTTTGCACGGATATCCGCGACTTCCTTGAGCCAACCTTCACAATCGACAGAGAGCAGGTTCGCCATATCCTCCTCGGTCACACCTTCCGGACGATCGATTGCGTCTGCTGTCGGCATGATCCCGATCGGGGTATCCTGTGTCTTTGCGGTACCGACACAAGCCTCGAAGATCCACTTGAGGACACGGCTGTTCTCGCCGAATCCAGGCCAGAGCCACTTGCCGTCTTCTGTCTTGCGGAACCAGTTGACGTAGAAGATCTTGGGAAGCATGGACTGGTCGTGGGTTTTGCCGATATTGATCCAGTGCTGGAAGTACTCACCCATGTGGTATCCGCAGAACGGGAGCATGGCGAACGGGTCACGGCGAATGGTGCCTGCCTTGAGGTCAAGCGCAGCCGCTGTGATTTCCGAACCGACGATAGAACCAAGGAATACACCATGGTTCCAGTCACGTGCCTGGTGTACCAAGGGAACCGTGTGAGGACGGCGACCACCAAAGAGGATCGCGTCGATGGGGACACCCTTCGGATCTTCCCATTCGGCCGCAATACTCGGACATTGGCTGGCTGGGGCTGTGAATCGTGCATTCGGATGGGAGGCAGGAGCCTGGGCCTTGTTGCCCTTGTCCTGGGTCCACTCGTTGCCCTTCCAGTCGACAAGCTTGCTGGGTGCATCGTAACCGATACCTTCCCACCAGATGTCGTTGTCTTCGGTGATGGCACAGTTGGTGAAGATCGAATTCTTCTCCAAGGAGTACATGGCATTGGGGTTGGAATCCAAGGATGTTCCGGGAGCGACACCAAAGAAGCCCGCTTCCGGGTTGATGGCGTACAGCCGTCCGTCCTTACCGAATTTCATCCAAGCGATATCGTCACCAATGGTCTCGACCTTCCAGTCTGCGATTGTGGGAACAAGCATGGCCAGGTTGGTCTTGCCACAGGCACTCGGGAATGCGGCTGCGACATATTTCGCCACACCTTCGGGGCTGGTGATCTTCAAGATAAGCATGTGCTCTGCAAGCCAGCCTTCATCACGGGCGATCACCGAAGCGATACGCAAAGCGAGGCACTTCTTTCCGAGCAGTGCGTTACCGCCGTAACCGGAACCGTATGACCAGATTTCGCGGGTCTCGGGGAAATGGGAAATGTACTTCTGCTCGATTGGAGCGCAAGGCCACTGGCCATTGTCGGATTCTCCATCGGCAAGCGGCTTTCCGACGCTATGGAGACAGGGCACATAGGTACCGTCGGCACCAAGCACATCGAGTACCCGTGTTCCGACGCGGGTCATGATCATCATGTTGGTGACAACATAGGCACTGTCGGTAATCTCGACACCGATTTTCGCGATATCGCTTCCGACTGGACCCATGGAGAAAGGAATCACGTACAGGGTACGGCCTTTCATACAACCGTCATAGAGACCGGTCATGGTTTTCTTCAATTCGTTCGGGTCGATCCAGTTGTTGGTCGGGCCTGCAGCCTCTTTGTTCGCTGCTGCAATGTAGGTTCTGTTCTCAACACGGGCTACGTCT
>PGXP01000251.1 GCA_002839205.1 Spirochaetae bacterium HGW-Spirochaetae-9 | reverse complement strand
GATGCAGCAGGACAGCGCGCAGTTCACCCGCATCCTCCACAAGTTGAAAAGTTGGAGCAACGAGATAGAGCAATCGGAGAGCTTCCTCGAGGATATCAAAGGAGAGTTGTTGAAGGACACCATCTACGTGTTCACCCCCCAAGGCCATATCGTCGAATTGCCGGCCAACGCCACCGCCCTCGATTTCGCCTACCATATCCATACCGAGGTGGGAAACCGGACGACCGGTGCGAAAGCGGACGGGTCGATCATTCCATTGAGCCAGCCGTTGAAGAATACCCAGGTAATCGAAATCCTCACCAGCCCGAATGCGCATCCGACCATCAACTGGCTCCGTCTGGCACAGACCACCAATGCCCGTAAGAAGATACGTTCCTGGCTCAACAAGAACGACGACAGCTTGATCATCGACAAGAACATCATCGCAAAGAAGAAGATGGAGCCGGCAAGTCAGGAGCCGGCGGAACCGGTTGTCCCGGTAACCGAAGGGGAGATTGTCCGTTCGGTCCTCGACCAAAGCCGCTTGACATTCAGGGTCGGCGAAGAGAAGAACATGATGATCTCGCTGGCGCAATGCTGCAATCCGCGTCGCGGGGACGATATCATCGGGTATGTCTCACGAGGACGGGGAATCATTGTACACCGCAAGAACTGCCACAACCTGAAGAATATGACCGAGATCGAGGAACGTAGTATCGAGGTCGAATGGGAGACAGCCACTCCCCGGCTCACCCGCCGCTTCCGTGTCGTGAGCAGGATCACGCTGGACCTGTTCGCCGAAATCGAAGGGGCTATCCGCAAGTATCGCGGACATCTGATCGAAGGCAGGTTGGACGATGGTGAACAGGATCGTCTCATTGGCAGTTTCACCATGGAAGTCGCCAACGAGGAGGATTTCAAGAAGGTGGTCAAGAGTATCAAGGCCATCCCTTCCATCGTCTCCATCAGCTCACTGTAGAATCCCTACCCTATACGACCTATCGGCCCTCTTCCAGCACCCGCAGGATCTCCGGCAGCAATTGCTTCTTACGTGATAGCACTCCCTTGAGCAAGTACTTCCCCGGGGATTCCGAGGGATAGATCAAAGCCTTCTCACGACGTGGATACGGAGTCGAAAGGAGAATACTCTCCTCCTTTATCACATCGGTGACCAGCAACATGGCCCAGTCGAGGCCATGGTCCCGTTTGGAAATCTCCAGTTGCTCCAGATATTTCTCCTTCACCTCGTCGACTTGGGACAACGTGGTGACTTCGACCTGTCCGATACCGAAGCGGACCGAATTCTCGGCGTAGGCCTTGAAGTCTCCCTCGACCACCTTCTTGGGGTCGGCCTTGGTCAACACCGAGGCGGCGCTGAACAGCTGTTCGCCGAACAGTTTCACATTCGGAATGGAGGCGATCTTGCACAGGGCATTCACTGCTGTGACATCCTGGTTGGTTGTGGTGGGGCTTTTCAGCATCACCGTGTCGCTGATTATGCCCGCCAACAGCATCCGTGCGGTAAGCGGGTCGACCGGAACACTCCAACGGAGAAACTGGTGGTAGACGATGGTACACGTACTGCCCACCGGTTCCGCTGCGATGAAAATGGGCCGTTGGGTCTTCTCCGCATCCAGGCGATGGTGGTCGATGATCTCCACGATATCGGCCTCGGCCAGGCCCTCGACACTCTGGTTGAGTTCATTGTGGTCTACCATGACGACCTTGCGCCGGGGTCGTTCCAGGAAGCACCGCCGGGTCACGAAGCCGACGAACCGCTGGTCGTCGAATACCGGCAATCCACGATATTCGGTTTCCATCAGGATCCGTTTCGCATCGTCGAACAAGTCGTCGACTTGGACACGTGGCGGTTCGGAAGCCAGCAGATGGCGAACTGGGAGGCTCATGCGCAATAGGCGGATGGTCTCCGCCGTATCCTCATACGACTTGTAGACGATTCCCCTATAGGCGGAGAAATCGGCATCGATCGGTTCACCAGGCTCCAAACCGGTCAAAATGATAGCCGGAAACTGACTTTTCACTGCATATTCTAGATGATGCTTTCTATTTCCTACCACCAATACAGGCAAATCCGGTAACAGTGCATTCAAGCGTTTGCAATAGACATCGAACTCCATGGCCCCGGTCATGATGTAGGCATCGAACCATTTCCGATTGTTCTTCTTGATGAGTTCTCCCCGTATGACCTTGCTGAAATTCTCCGGCTGGAAACGGTAGTGGGGACGTTCACCCGCGTTTTCCCTAAGGAAGAAGGCGGTGATCTCATCGAGA
>PGXP01000005.1 GCA_002839205.1 Spirochaetae bacterium HGW-Spirochaetae-9 | reverse complement strand
TTATTTCGGCGGCAACTTCTCCGGCCAGAGACGAAAGGTCGATGTCGCTTACGACGAGGGCTTGGCGACTTATTTTGGAAAGACGGAGAATATCATCGATCAGACGGCTTGCTTTCCTGGCGTTCTGACCAATGCGATCGACATATTGGAGGGCAGTGTCGGAGAGCTTCTCTCCTGCTTCGTCGGCCAGGATTTTGGAGAATCCTTCCATCGTCCGCAAGGGGGCCCTGAGATCGTGGGATACAGAATAGGCAAAGGATTCAAGCTCCCTGTTGGCTTCCTCGAGCTCCTCGGTACGCTTCGCGACCCTCTGCTCCAGTGTCCTTGTCAGCTCCCGCAACATGTCGATGTTATTGATCCTTTCTTCATTATCGATAAACAGGCTGCAGATAAAGAAGAACCCAAGAGGGTAGAGGGTGAGGACGGGAAGGGCTATGGCGGGAATTATCACTTTCCACCGTCCATCCGGAAGAAGAAGCTGGGAGGCAAGCATAAGCACATGGACGATGAATCCAATCGCCACGATCCTTCCGGAACCGAGGGGCTTGCGGCTTCGGCTCCTCCAGTAATACGAGGCCAGGCCCACCCCGGCTGCAGTGATGATGGACATGGATCCAGCCAGTTTGCCCACTCCACCTATGTAGAAGATGCGCAAGGCGAGGGCAGCGGCCGTGGCTATGCCCGACGCTATCGGCCCTCCGAAAAGGCTGGAGGCAGCCAGGATGATGGTGCGGCCGTCATAGATTATGCCATCGGGAAATCTGAAGGGTGTCAGCATGGCGATGATGGCCGCAACGCCGAAGAGAAGTCCGCTCAACAGTGATGCGAGGAGGGGTTTGTTGCCCAGCCTTCGCTCGACGAAATGATATACTACAGCAATTGCAACGAGGAGGGAGATGTTCTGAAGGAGCGTTATGACCATGAAAGGTCCTTGTATCGAGCATGCTCAAAAACAAGTATATCCGGTTTTTCAAGAAGAAGAATCGTAAATCCTCTCAATTCAAAGAATTTTTGAAGACAGGAGGCCGAAAAGAAGCTCACATGTGTTCTGTCCATGCGGTACCACCAGGTCTGGAAATCCCTGGCCGCTTCCGGCATGAAGCGCGTACGGATAGCGATGATTCCACCCCCCATTACTCTTTCGGCTACAACGGATAAGACAGATCCCGGATCGTGAAGGTGCTCAGCTACCTCGTGGAGGAGGATAGCATCGTAGTGTCTGGTTTCCCAGGCTCGGGAAGGAGCAAAAAAGGGGTCGTAGAGGTCGCATCGATACCCCATGCTGTTCACCGATTCGGCGAGAAGCGGCGAAGGTCCCGATCCGAAATCCAGAACCTTCGCGCCAGGTTGCTTGTACGGAGTCAGGGTCTTGTCGATAAAAGCTTTGAGGAATTCCATGTAACCTGCGTTCGAAGCGAGGTTCGAATGCAGGAGGTAACGAGCTTTTTCATCGTCCGGACAGGGCATGTCCGATGGCTCCATGCCGATAAAGCCGCAGGTCTCGCAGCGGTGATACCCGATTGCGGACTTCCCTGTCTTCAGGCTGAAATGCGAAGTTGCGTCGCCGCAGAGTGGACAGCGCGGGGAAATCCCGATCATCGCCTAAAAATCCATGCTTCTGTCGAAAATTTTGTCCGTGCGAGAAGCTCTGCCGCGGCCAGTTCACGAGGGCTGGGTTCTCCTTCTGCAGGGTCGAGAAGAAGCGCGTTCAGGAACCCTTCTCGCAGGGCATCGGAGGCTTCCTCAAAGCCAACATCTCGGCCGAGGAGGGCTGAAAGCGAGGTTACGCGGGCTTTAACGTCGTCGATCATCTTTCCCATGGCCTTTTCCTTGGGAACTTTCAGAAGACCGAACATCTTTTCTACATCGACCTTGAGCAGGACAGTGCCATGCTGGAGGAGGCAGCCTTTTTTCCTCGTCTGGGCATTTCCGGAAATTTTTCTGCCGCCTGCAACGATATCGTTGATGGGGGCGAAGGACGCGTCGATGTTGAGGTTCTTCAGACCTTCTACGATCCCGGAACAGAGGAGGGCATATGAATCGAGAATGGATGCAGGTGCGAGGGGGTGGCTTCCGGGAATGACGATGCTGTAGGTGACCTCGGTGTCGTGAAACACGGCACCTCCCCCCGTGATGCGGCGAACGACATCGACGCCCTGCTGTCTGCACGCATCGGTGTCCACCTCCTCGAGTGCGCCCTGGAAGTAGCCAAGCGAAATTGCCGGCGGCTTCCATCCGTAAAACCTCAAGGTGGGCAAGGCGCTTCCCGATGTCACCGACTCCAGGATGGCCTCGTCGAGCCCCATGTTGAAGTATGCGCTATCGAGGCCTGTCTGCAGTACCCTGAAGGGATGCTTCATGGATCGCTCCTTGCAATGTTGCCAGTATTCCCGCACCCGAAATGCCCATCACCTGCACATGCAGTTCCTCGAGGAGGGAGTCGAAAGCCTCGCGCAGTTCGGCCATCCTGCTTCCCTTCAGCCGCGCCTCAATGGCTTCAAGTCCTTCTTCCGGTATCGCGAAGAAATCGCCCCGGATAGATATGGATTCGAGGATGCTGTCCTCCCCCCAGGGCTCTGAGAATTCGGCGGAAATCCTCAACAGTTTGCAGCCCAAGGGTTTTCCTATAGCCTCAATTTTCATGTCGCCTTGCCTTCCATGCATCGAAAGCATGGTAACTGGTTCGCGCGAAAGGGGAGGCGACGACCGTCGAAAAACCCGCCGCGCGCGCGTCTTCCGCAAACAGGGCAAAGCTGTCGGGATGAATGTATTCGACGACGGGGATCTGATGCCTTGAAGGCTGGAGATACTGCCCCATCACAAGGATGTCGACGCCGGCTGCCCGCAGGTCGGCATACGCTGCCTTCAACTCATCCCTTGTCTCTCCCAATCCGAGGAGGATGGAGGATTTTGTGGCACCCGCGCCTAGAACCTTGGCTTCACTGAGGGTGCGAAGGCTTTTTTCGTAGCTCGCCCGCCCATCCCTCACCTGTTGCAGCCTGGAGACTGTTTCGATGTTGTGGGCAATGACTTCCGGTTGTGCGGCAGCTATCGTTTCCAGCTCGAAACCGTAAAAATCGGGTATGAGCACCTCGATTTTTGCCGCCGGTGCCGCCTTCCTCACCGCATCGATGCACCGGGCAAAGTGGCCGGATCCTCTGTCGGGCAGGTCGTCCCTGTCCACCGATGTTATGACGACATAGTTCAAGCCCATTTCGCTCACTGCCTGGGCGAGGGCTTCCGGCTCATCGAGCCTCAAAGGACGCCCCGATTTCGCGGTTTCGACGGCGCAGAACCTACAGCCGCGCGTGCAGACGTCGCCCAGCACCATGAAGGTGGCGGTGCCGCATCCCCAGCATTCGCCCTTGTTGGGACAGCGAGCTTCATCGCAGACAGTGTGGAGTTGGTGTTTCGCCACTATAGCGTCGACGTTCTTCCATGCGTTCCCCGCGGGGAGCCGCACTTTTATCCAGTCGGGCTTGGGCTTGGTTCCGAGAATTTCCATGTGCTTGAGTATAGACAAAAAAAAGGCGGCCAGGAATAGGCCGCCTATAGCGAGGGAGGGGATTGAACCCACGACCCAGCGGATATGAGCCGCTTGCTCTGCCAACTGAGCTACCTCGCCAGGAACGGAAGATTTATACCTGCTTGCCGAGGTCTTAGTCAAGGCCTACCATCAAGTGAAGGATTAGTATATAATAAATATAATATGAAGAAATCAAAATTTATTGCATATTGCTCGATAATCTTTTTAGTGTTAGCAGCTACCTTCCTTCTGCTAGCCGGCTGCAGCCTGGACTATGACCCGGAGGGCAGGGTTACTCTTCATGACGAAGAACTCACCCTCGTTGATCTGGACGACTCGGGGAGTTATTCCCGGACAATTCCTGTTTGGAGCGCAAGCCGGGCTGCGAAGGCTGCAAAACCGGCGCCGGGTGGAGCGACAATCACCTATGTTGCCGAAGTCGAGCCTCCTGCCGACAGCCTGGACAGGAAACTGCAGGCGTCCCATATAGCACTTACTTCCAACGGAAAGTATGCGATCGTCGTGTATATGCTGACAGGTGCAGGTTCGTCTGGCGCCGTCGACATCTTCAATGTCTCGAATCCGGCACGACCTGTTCTTTTGAAGAATACACTCATACCTAATTTTGATATCGCTGCCGTTATCGAGGACTCAGGCAGGCTTTATCTGGCAGGCCAGAGAATCGGGAACCCGGATATCGGAAAAAATGCCTTTGTGATGGCAGTTGACTACAACACATCCAATGGCAGTCTGATGGAAGCAACCGCGGCCTCCATAGCTCTGCCCGGGCATTTTGCCACTGATCTCGTCTGGTACAACGGTCGGTTGTACGTGACGACAGGCGCTTACTCCTCGACCCAGCCCGGAGTCGGGCTTTTTGCCTTAAAGCTCAATAATGGCACATTCACCATCGAGGATAGCTCGGTTGCCAGCTATCCTGACCTGAGGTCGGTAGCCGCCGGAGGGGAAGACCTTGCTGTCTTTGAAGCGCAAGCGGAAGCCCCGTTCCCCGCTTCGATCGCGAGGCTGGATATCTATAAAGGAAGCGAACTTGGCAGCCCGAGTAAAACGGTGAACCTGACAAGCTTTCCTGCCCAGGCCGAGGCTAAATCCAAGGTTGGCTACTTCGGCGGCTTGTTCTTTGTCGCGGCCAACATGAGCGGCGTGGCTATCGTCGATCCAGACGATGGAACGGTGAGGGCCAGCATCCCCGCACCGCGCCTTACCGGCCTGGCTCCTGAGCTTCAGACATCCAATGCTGTCTCCTCGGGCAACGCTTCAGGCAAGGACATCCTCCTCATCGCCAATGGAGAGGCTGGGCTATGGGTGGGTGATGGGGATCTGGTGAGAGACCAACGGGGCGGGACAATAAGCAGCACCTCTTCCATCAGCGGCTCCATCCGCTTCGGAGCAGGCGAATCCGTCAACTATGTGGCTGGCAAATCCAGTCTTGTCGTAGCCGCCGTCGGAACTGGCGGTCTTAAGGTTCTCAACCTGACAGTCAAGTGATTGAGGAGTTCGTCCGCTTTACAACCTGAGGAACCTGCCGCTATACTTCGGCCGAAAACGAGGGAGACTCTGTCTTTGGGGTTCCTCAAATCCTGCCTGCCTGGAGCATCGATGGCCTCGACGGATTGGCGCGAACAAAAGAGAGAAGAAGTGCTCGAGAGCATGCTCAGGGGGTTGGAGAACCGGAGGCGCATCGATCCCGAATTCACCCTCGCCGATGCCCGATCAGCCTTGGAACACCAATACATTCTCGATGGAAACGACTGGTTGGGCAGAGGGGAATTGGGAGATATCGTAACCTCGGCGACTATTGCCGCATACGAGCTTTTCATCGCGGCGTGGCAGGCGGAAATCGCCAGGCCCAACGAGACCCAGGAGCAACGATGAGCATCGAAATACGCCGAGTGCAGTCGAAAGCCGAACTGCGCACCTTTGTGACCTTCCCCGAGAGCATCTACGGCGACGAGCCCAATTGGGTTCCCGCCCCCGTTTTCGATGATATCAATACCCTGAGCAGGAGCAAAAATCCTGCCTTCGAGTTCTGCGAAGCCGAATGCTGGACAGCCTGGAAAGACGGTGCGATGGTGGGCAGGATAGCCGGTATCATCAACCGCCGCTATATCGAGAAATGGGGACATAAATACGCCCGCTTCGGCTGGATCGACTTTATCGAAGATTTTGAAGTGGCCAAAGCCCTCGTGCTGACCGTCGAGGAATGGGCCCGCTCCAAGGGCATGCAAGGGCTCCATGGCCCCTTGGGTTTTACGGATCTGGACAGGGAAGGCATGCTCGTGGAAGGCTTTGGGGAGCGCGCCACCTTCGCCACGCTGTATAATTTCCCCTATTACCCCGAATACATGGAAAAGCTGGGATTCGTCAAGGACGTCGATTGGATAGAATTCCTTGTTGAAACCCCCGATGCCATACCCGAAAAAGTTCTGCGGGTCAATGAAGTGCTGGCCAAACGTTCAGGTGTGAGGCTCGCCGAATGGAAAACGAGGAAGGAGCTTATCAGCAAGTATGGCGAGCAGGTTTTCGAGTTGCTGGATGAAGCCTACGCGGGACTCTACGGCACGACGCCTCTCTCGCGCAGGCAAATCGAGGCTTACATACGACAATACCTGGGCTTTGTCGATCCGCGCTTCACGAAAATAATGCTGGACGATTCGGGCAGGCTCGCGGGCTTCGCGATCACCATACCCAGCCTGTCTGAAGCCCTCCATAAATCGCGGGGCAGGCTCTTCCCCTTTGGCTGGGCGAGGCTTCTCTGGGCACTCAAGCATCCGAAGACCATCGATATGATGCTCATCGCCGTCCGCAAGGAATACCTGGCGCGGGGAACGGTAGCCCTTCTCATGACAGCGCTCAATCAGAGCGCCATCGAGAACGGTATCAAGTATTCGGAAACCAATCCCGAGCTGGAGACAAACGTCGCCATTCACGGCCTGTGGAAAAGCTACCCCAAGCGGCAGCATAAACGTAGGCGCGTCTACCTCAAGGCGCTTTAAGACCGATTTCGGGCTCGCGCATATACAGGGGTCCTTCATCCTCGGCGGCAGGACCCTCCTTTTCGTAGCGCATCTCACCAAGCAGGGCCAGTCCCTTCAGTCGTGCCGCGGGATCGTCCGCGAGGACGTAAAATCCTGGCCTTTCAAGAGCGTAATCAGCCAACAGATCGGCATCGGGACCGATAAAGTCCACTTCAGCATCCCCATCGACCAAGGCCAGAAGCTCGGTGAGCGATATGTCCAGAAAGTCGCTCACCCTTCGTCCATCTTTATACAGTGCCGAATACAGTCTGTTTTTACGGGCATCGAGGACAGGCACAATTGTTCGGGCGGCCTTCATCTGCCCTTGGGCTATGCAGTCCAGGGTAGGAACCCCCACCCAGGGAATGCCCAAGGCTAGAGACAGCCCTTTTGCCGTTGCCATGCCAATCCTCAAGCCCGTGAAGGAGCCGGGGCCGCTCGTGCATGCTATGAGCCCAATTTCCCTGAGCGTCAGCGAGGCTTCGGCGAGACAGCGCTCTATGGCGTGCAGGAGGGTCTCGGAATGCCTGAATCCGCTTGCCGTATGGACGAAAAAGCTTCCTTCACTGTTTTTGACGGCTACTGCAAGCAGGTCGGTCGCCGTATCGAATGCCAGAACGTTCATGGCAGTAAAGCCTCCAGCCAGCTGCCGCTCAGGCTCATGCTGCGTCGCTCGCCTTCTTCCACCCGAATTTCGATGATGGCTGTCCTTTCGTTGACTATTTCGGGCAGTCTTTCACTCCATTCGATGAGACAGAGGCTGGAAGGCGCTTCCAGCAGTTCCTGTCCGCCAATTTCCGCGAAATCCAATTCTCCCGAGAGGCGATAGGCATCGATATGGTAGAAAGTGAGTCGGCCTGAGTATTCTGAGATGATAGTAAAGGTGGGGGATGTCACTTCCTCGTCGATGTCGAGGCCTTTCGCGATGCCCTTGGCCAAGGTTGTCTTGCCGGCTCCAAGGCCGCCTCTGCAGGCTATTACGGCACCGCCCGGAGCTGATCTGCCGATCAGCTCGCCCAGGGCGAGGGTTTCTTCCCTGTTTCGGGTTATGACCGTCTTCAGCGTTGTATCCTCACCAAATGTATCCTCACGACGTGTATCCTCACGAGCCCAGTATAGCGCTCTCCCCCGGTCTTGTGCCAGCATCGATCAGAACCTATACTTGGTCATAGGGATAGGGTTGCCGCAGCGAACAACCCTTGTTTCATGGAGGAAGCGCATGACAGAAAGCGGATTGAGATTCAAGGCCTCCGACGGGAAGCACATTGCGTACCTAAAAGTGACTCCTTCCTCCAAAGCTAGGGCTGTGGTGGTGATCGGCCATGGCATGAACGATTATGGTGGCCGCTTTCTCGATCTCGCTGAATCTTTGGCGTCCATAGGTCTGGCAGCCTACCTTCCCGATCTCCGAGGCCATGGCGACACGGATAGAGACGCTGATCGCGGTTACCTGGCGGATACGAACGGTTTCGAAAGGGTACTTGATGATCTCATCGAGCTGGGCGATTTTGCGGCGAAGGAGCAGGGCGGACTTCCTCTCTACTATTTTGGCCATTCCTTCGGCGCCCTCCTGGGCATGGCCCTCTGCAGCGTATATGGCAAGTATCTGGAAGGTGTTGTCCTCTCGGCTCCGCCTGAAAATCCCACCCCCATTCTAGATTTTTTCGGCGGCATCGTCGTCCGCCTGGGCATAACCCTGAAGGGTGCTCACGCCCCGGCCCATTTGCCGCGATCGATGACCTTCGGCGCCTATGCCAAAACCGTGCCCAACGCCAGAACAGGTTCCGACTGGATAAGCAGGGATCAGAAAGTTGTAGACGCCTATATTGCCGACCCGAAATGCAATTTTGTCTGCTCCTATGGCTTTTACGACGATCTCATGCGGGGTTTGCGCAAGGTCTATTCGGACAATTTTCTGGAAAGCGTGCCCACAAGCCTTCCGATCTATCTCTTCTGCGGCTCGAAGGATCCCGTCATCGGCATGCGGGCTGGATGCGAAAAGCTTGCACGAAACATCAAGGAACTCGGCCTGGTGGATTTCGAATCGAAATGCTACGAAGGCGGCAGGCACGAAAGCCTCAACGAGTTGAACAGGGCTGAAGTCCTTTCCGACATTGGCGACTGGTTCCTCAGGCATCTTGCATAAGGGATAAGGCCTGTTGCATAATCGCCCTGTTTTGAGGCGAAAGACGTGGGATGAGTGAGGCTTCTTGGTGTTCATCCGATACCGCAGAGATAAAAATGGAAAGCCTGTCGAACAGGCACGCATTTACACGGAACGCGAACACGGCATAGGAAAGGCCATGATCGACCCCGAGGCCGCCCGAATTATCGAACGGCTCAAAGGCGCCGGACATCAGGCATACATCGTCGGCGGCGCCGTACGCGACCTCCTGCAGAATAAAAAACCCAAGGATTTTGATCTCGTCACCGATGCCCTCCCCACAAAAATAAAGAAACTTTTCCGCAACGCACGCATCATAGGTAAACGATTCCGCCTTGTTCACATCACGGCCGGAGGTACTATTTTCGAAGTGAGTACCTTCAGGTCCAACAGAAATGGATCGGTGGGCAATGAATTCGGCACCATGGACGAGGATGTTCTTCGAAGGGATTTTACGTTCAATGCCCTCTATTACGACCCGACGGACGGAAACCTCGTCGATTTTGTCGGAGGGTACAAAGACCTGAAGACGGGAAAGATCAAGCCCATCATTCCATTGAGCCGAATTTTTGATGAAGATCCGGTGCGGATAATACGCGGCATGAAGTACGGAGCTCTGGCTGGCTTCAAGATACCCTTTGTTCTCAGACATGCCATAAAGCGCGATGCCCACCTTCTTGCCAAGGTGAGCGCGTCGAGAATGACCGAGGAGTTTTTCAAGATTCTGGCTTCAGGCAAAGCCGAGCCTATATTTCGCGTCCTGAGCGAATACAAGCTTCTTGAATACTTTGTCCCTTCTGTCTGGATAAAAATCCAGGCAGATATTGGCTATTCGAAAAGGCTTTTTGCCGACCTAAAAGCCCTTGATACCCTGCAGATTGACATAAGCGACAGCGATATCGAGGGGAGTGGAGAAGATCCTTCGTCCAGGGGGAAGCAGAAGCTTTCGGTGATTCTTTCGTACTTCCTCAAATCCTGGATACTGCAGGAAGAGAAAACGGTAGAATTCTCCAGCGAGATATTTCGGGATGCCTTGCTCTCGGCACGGGCTTTTATCCAGCCGATGAATCCTCCCCGCGTCGAACTGGAGGCAGCCGTGCTCATGATTCTGAGGGGATCTGGCTTGTCTATCCTCCAAAGGCCGCCTAAGACAGGGAGAAGAAGAACGCCGGCTTCGGCGTGACACTGTGCGCTGTACCCCGGGCGCTCTGCGCCGAACCCGGGCGCCCTGCGCCGAACCCGGGCGCCCTGCGCCTATACTTGACAATCAGGCTGGCATTTTTCACTATAGGGACGTGAATCCAGAAAAGCTTTCGTTACTCTCGGACCAGGAGCTCCTCCTGTTGGCCGAACGCATGGGTGTCTATATTCCCGAAGGCCTGGATCGACCCTTTGTCGTTGAGGAGATCATCACGGCGCTGGAGGATGATGACAGGGAAAGAGTCTTCAGCCATGATGGGACAGGTCACGTGGAGGAGAAAAAGCTTTCCGGCGGATCCCATGTATCGTACCTTGCCGGTGTTCATACCAGCGATCAAGCCGGTATTCCCGAGCGCTACAACGAAACGATGATTCGCGCTCTCCCCCGTGATCCCTCTTGGATCTATGCCTACTGGGACATTTCCGAGCAGAAACGGATTCCCCTTGCAGAGGAAGATCTTCAGGCAGGTCTCTTCCTCCGTGTCATAGAGCTGAATGGCCAGCATGAACGCAAAAAGGATTTTTTTGACATCAGCATTACCCTCGACGACTGGAAATGGTACATCAATATCCCCCAGCCTGGTTCGAGCTATAGGGTGGATCTTTGCCTCCACAAGGGCGAAAGGATAAAAGCCCTTGCCCGTTCCAACGAAGTGAGGATGCCTTTCTACTACTTGCGTCGAACGCAGCAAATGCCTCAAATCACAAAAAGCCTGTTGATTCTCTCCGGCATGGAGGGACTCCACCTCACTGAGCCGAAGGATGAGAATCCCAACAGGATCCTCATGGTCGATGGAGAATAAGGGAAGACAATGAATAAGCCTTGCCTCGCACTGGTGCTCAATGCCCATCTTCCCTTTGTCAGGAAACCTGAATACGAGCCTTTCTTTGAGGAGCGTTGGCTCTTCGAGGCGATTTCGGAGACCTATCTCCCCCTCCTGAGACTTTTTCGCAAACTTGAAGCGGACGGCGTGCCCTTCAAACTGAGCCTTGCAATCTCCCCAACCCTCCTCTCAATGCTTTCGGACAAGCTGCTGTGCGACCGCTATTCTGCCTATCTGGATCTTCAGCTCGACCTCGCCGCCAGCGAGAAAAAGAGGCTCTCTGGCGATTCGGTATTCGCTCCTCTCTCCCAGCTCTATCAAGTCCTATACCAGCGCAACAAAGAGGATTTTGAAAACCTCTACGCGCGGAACATCCTCTCAGCCTTCGACTTTTTCTATAAAAAGGGAAGAATCGAGGTTCTGACCAGCAGCGCCACCCATGCCTTTCTGCCCCTCTTCCAGGATGCGCCTCAGGCGATACATGCCCAGATCGAGACGGCCATCGTAACGCACCGCTCCGTGTTTGGAAAAAATCCCCAGGGGTTCTGGTTGCCCCAGTTCGGCTGGTACCCCGGGCTTGGCGACATACTCCACAACTACAACATCAAATACACCATCGTGACAACGCGTGGCGCCCTCCTTGGACAGCCTACGCCCTTTTACGGCTCATTCTCGCCTATAAAGAATCCCTCGGGGCTCACCGCCTTCGTACGCGACGCTGGCGCCACCAAGGCCGTCTGGTCGGAGACCGAAGGTTATCCCGCAGATCCCGCCTACCGCGACTTTTACCGCGACATAGGCTACGATCTCGATTCGTCCTATGTTCGCCCCTTCCTGGGTGATGGCATCGACCACGGGGTGACGGGGTTCAAGTATTGGGCAGTGACTGGCCACACCGACCAAAAACGTCCTTACGAGCCCCAGGCGGCCGGGGCCAAGGCTATCGAGCATGCCCACGCATTTCTGGCTGAGAGAAAGGCGGCTGCCCGTTCTGCTTCATTCTGGATGAAGGATCGCAAGCCCCTCATCGTCTGCCCCTACGACGCCGAGCTTTTCGGCCACTGGTGGTTCGAAGGTCCTCAATTTCTCGAGGCTCTCTTCCGGGCATCGGCCAGGAAGAACGCGGATGATGATCTCGAGTTTGTCACACTTGGCGAATATGAGCGAAAATTCCCCGAAAGCCCCGAATCAGAGCCTGAATTCTCTTCATGGGGGGAGGGCGGCTATGCCGAGGTATGGCTCGACGGTTCGAACGACTGGGTACACAGGCATAGTCATCAGGCTATCGGAAGAATGATGGAACTCGTGGAGCGATTTCCCAACGAATCGGGCTTGAGGGAGCGAATTCTGAATCAGGGCGCACGCGAAGCCCTTCTCACGATGTCGTCGGATTGGCCTCTTCTTCTGCGGTCGGGGCAGTCGAGCAGCTTCGCCAAACACCAGATCGAGGAATCGGTGGGCAACTTCACCCGCATCTACGAAATGCTTTGCGCCAACACGGTCGATACCGAATGGCTGACCAGCCTTGAGAAAAAAAACAATCTTTTCCCGGAGATGAACTACCGGGTTTTTGCACAGAAGCACTGATCAGCTGCCGCTGTTTTTCATAAGCGCCAATTCCCGGGATGAAGAAAAGCGCCCCGGACAGGAGTAAACAATGAATGTAGTGATTATCGGCGCCCAGTGGGGCGATGAGGGTAAAGGCAAGATCGTCGATTATCTCGCCCATGAAGCAGGTATCGTCGTGCGGTTTTCGGGTGGCGCCAACGCTGGCCACACGATCGTTCTCTCGGGGACGCGCTATGCCCTTCATCTCGTCCCTTCGGGCATACTCTATGCCGACAAGACGGTCATACTGGGAAGTGGCATGGTCATTGATCCCGAGGCTCTCTTCGCCGAACTCGACGGGCTCAAGGAAAAGGGCATCGATTGGGAAGGGCGGGTTCTCATTTCCGACAGGGCTCATATTGTCCTGCCTCGCTACAAGGAACTGGACAAGCAAATAGACAGCCAGCGCAGGAAACCCATCGGCACGACGGGCAGGGGGATAGGCGTGGCCTATTCGCTCAAGGCCTCCCGCGACGGCATACGGCTCGCCGATATCGATGACGAGGAAAGGCTCTGCAACCTCACGGATGCCGACAAGACCTTCCTCGATGCGTGGAGAGGCAAGCTCCTCCCCATGTCGGTCGACGCAACTTCCTATCTCCATCACCACAAGAACGCATGGACCCTTTTCGAGGGAGCCCAGGGCGCCCTCCTCGACATCGACACGGGAACCTATCCCTATGTTTCCTCGGGCATGTCCTGTGCGGCTGGCGCGGCCGCCCAGGGAGGCATCGGGCCGCGCAATATCGACAGGATCCTTGGCGTCTTCAAGGCCTACACCACGAGGGTTGGCAATGGACCGTTCCCGACGGAATTCGCCGACGATTCGCCCGGCTCCCTCTCCAATTACATCAGGACAACTGGCAACGAATTCGGCGTAACGACGGGAAGGCCGCGTCGCTGTGGTTACCTCGACCTCGTCGCCCTCCGCTATGCCTGCATCGTCAATTCCATCGACAGGCTCGTCCTCACCCACCTCGACGTCTACGATAACCTTGGAGAATTCGAAGCCTGCGTCGCCTACAAGATCAATGGAAAGCTGGTTGAGGATTTTCCCGCCTCGATCGCGGACCTCCAGGGCGCTACCCCCGTTCTCAAGAAATTTCCCGGCTGGAACGAGCGCATCGACGCCTGTCTTTCATGGGACGAGCTGCCCCTGCGCGCCCGCGAGTATGTCCAGTTCATCGAGGCCTTTACCGAGACCCCTGTTTCCATCATCTCTGTAGGCTCCGACCGCCAGCAGACGATCGTCAAGGAGAGCCCGTGGATAAGATCCTGATACTTGACTACGGCAGTCAGTACACCCAGCTCATCGGCCGCAGGGTGAGGGAGCTGGGCGTTTACTCGGAGATAATCCCGGGAGAAGCGGAGCTGGACGCCCAAGCCCTGCAGGACTGCTCAGGCATCATCCTCTCGGGTTCGCCCTACAGTGCCTACGAGGCGGGATCTCCCCCTCCCCATGCGTCCCTCTACGCGAGCGCTTTGCCGATGCTGGGGATCTGCTACGGCATCCAGCGGATGACACTGGACTCGGGAGGAGTTGTCGAGCGGCTCCCCGAGCGTGAATATGGGCGAAAGCCGGTATCGCTGTTGGTAAAAGGCGTCTCGAATCCTCTTTTCTCGGATGTTGGACGCGAATTCTCCAGCTGGATGAGTCACGGGGATTCCATCCTGAAAGCGGCTCCCGGCTGGGAGATCCTGGCCGAGTCGGAAGGCGGCATCCCCGCCGCCCTCGCGCATGGAACGCTGCCCCGATGGGGCGTCCAGTTCCATCCCGAAGTGAGCCACTGCGAGTTCGGTACGAAAATACTCGAAAATTTCGTTATCGGTATATGCCGAGCAGGAAAGGGCTGGTCAATGAAGGCCTATCTTGAGCGCGAGGCTGAAAAGATACGTGAGAAGGTCGGCACATCGCCCGTCCTCCTCCTCATCTCGGGTGGTGTCGATTCCACCGTGGCGGGCGCCTTCCTCCTCAAGGTTCTCGATCCGGGACAGGTCTACCTCCTCTACATCGACACGGGCCTCATGCGCGCCGCCGAGAGCGAGGAGGTGATGAAAAACCTCTCGTCACTCGGAGCCCGGCACCTGCACAAGGTCGATGCCGAAGCCGAATTCCTCGCCGCTCTGGCGGGCGAGGCCGATCCCGAGAAAAAGCGCAGGATCATAGGTGACCTCTTCATTACGATTCAGGAGCGCGAAGTCGCTCGCCTGGGCATCCCCGAGGCTTTCCTCGTTCAGGGAACCCTCTACACCGACCTCATCGAATCGGGGAAGGGCGTGGGCAAGAAAGCCCAGGTTATCAAGAGCCATCACAACGTGCGAAGCCCGCTGATAGAAAAGAAAAGAGCCGAGGGGAGGGTGATCGAACCACTGGACCGACTCTACAAGGACGAAGTGCGCGACCTCGGCCGCCTCCTGGGCCTGCCGACCCACATTGTGGGGCGCCATCCTTTTCCTGGACCAGGGCTCGGCGTGAGGATACTGGGCGAGGTGACGAAGGAAAAATGCGACATCCTGAGGGCTGCCGACGCCGTCTACATCGCCGAGCTGCGCGAGCGCGGGCTGTATGACAAGATATGGCAGGCTTTCTGTGTCCTCCTGCCCATCCGCTCCGTGGGTGTCGCTGGCGACGAAAGGAAATATGGCTACGTCGTCGCATTGAGGGCTGTCGTCAGCGAGGACGGCATGACGGCCGATGTCTACCCCTTCGAGTCGAAGG
>PGXP01000250.1 GCA_002839205.1 Spirochaetae bacterium HGW-Spirochaetae-9 | reverse complement strand
TCCCCGCCTGGATCGCTTGCTCATCGGTTGGATGAGGAAAGCTTTGTTTCCCGGCCCCTGCCGAACGCCTATTTTATGAGAGACAGCGCCGCCGTCATCGGCGATTGCGCTGTGTCGGCAGCCACAGCCTTCGATGTCAGGATGGTGGAAGCCGTCATCACGAGGTTCATATTCACCCACCACCCGGATTTCACCGCCCGAACCCTTCTCTTCGACGGCCCTTCGGAGCGAAACCGAAACATGACCGTCGAGGGTGGGGATATCATCGTCCTTTCGCCGAAGGTCTTCGCCATCGGAATTTCGGAGCGCACAACACCCTATGCCCTGGAGCGCATCGTCAGGAACGCGGCACGCATCTCGGAATCCGACGTCACCGTCTTCGCCGTCGACCTGCCCAAGACGAGGGCGACAATCCACCTGGACATGGTTTTCACCATGATCGACCAAGGTTCAGCCCTCATCTACGAGCCTGTCATTCTCGGTGCGCAGAAAAACTCCATCTACCGCATCGATGCGGGAAAGGGTGGGAAGCTGAAGTACAGGGAAGTGAACTCTTTGCTGGCTGGCCTGAAGGAGGAGGGAATCGACCTCGAACCGGTTCTCTGCGGCAAGGGGCACCGCATCTACCAGCAGCGCGAGCAGTGGCTCTCGGGGGCCAATTCCTTCGCCTTCGCACCGGGCAAAATCCTCATGTATTCATGCAACAAGTTCACCGTTGAAGCCCTCGCGGACGCGGGCTTTGATGTCGTGGACTCGAAGGCCTTTATAGGCGGGGCCGACTGCGTAGACAACCACAAGCGCCTTGCCGTTACCTTCGATGGAATAGAGCTGGCCCGTGGAGGAGGGGGAGCTCGTTGCATGACACTTCCCGTCGAACGACTCAAGGTAGAATAGTCATTTTTTTACTGTTGCGTGAAATAAAGCGCCCTTCCAGCATGGCCGGAAGGGCGCTTTATTAAATATCATACATAATGAAGTTTGCCTCAGCTGCATCCCGTCGTCGAACCACAGGTTTCGCACTTCAGGCAGGTGCCGTTGCGCACGAGGGTGAGATTGCCGCAGGCGGGGCAGGGGTCGCCCTCGTAGCCTTTCTGGCGGGCGCTGCGAATTGTCTTGATGGATAGACTCAAGGCAGCCTGCCCTGTCGACAAGGGCAATTCCTTGCGTGTCGACACGGGAGCCGCTGCAGCTTCCTTGCTGATTGGAGCGCTCGAGCGGCTCTGCACGGGCTTCGAAGGATGGTTGGACCGGCCGTTCTCGAAGGCCGACTTGTGTTGGCTGTCGGCCTGCATTGCAGTAGACACAAGGTCCTCAGGCTTGATCTGCCCGAGATCGTGCCTGTCCTGGTACGAAATGGCCAGATCCCTGAAGATGTAGTCCAGGACGCTCGTCGCCATCTTGATGTAGTCGTGGCCGCCGACCACGCCATTGGGCTCGAATTTCGTGAAGGTGAAGGCGTCGATGTATTCCTCGAGGGGAACGCCGTACTGGAGGCCGAGGGAGACGGATATGGCGAAGGAGTTGAGGATGCTCCTGAAGGCGGCTCCTTCCTTGTGCATGTCGAGGAATATTTCCCCGAGGCTCCCGTCCTCGTATTCGCCGGTGCGGACGAATACCGAGTGGCCGCCGATCTTAGCCTTCTGCGTGTAGCCCTTTCTGCGGTTGGGCAGGGACTTCCGCAAGCCTCGGGGCGACTGGGGCATCCCGGGCAGTTCGGGGGCGAAGCTGAGCCTGGCGCTCGAAGCGGAAATTACGGGCTTCTCCTCGGCGACGTTCTTCTCCTCGGCGTCGAGGGCTCCTGTCTGCAGGGCGACGATGGAGTCGGCAATCATGTCGACGCCCGGCGAGAGGGCCGAGAGGGGCTGGGAGAGCTTGGATCCATCGCGGTAGAGGGCGATGGACTTGAGCATGGATTTCCATGCGACCATGTAGGCGTTCTTGACGTCCTCGCTTGAAACGGTGTTCGGCATGTTGATCGTCTTGGAGATGGCGCCGGTGACGAAGGGCTGGACAGCGGCCATCATGGCCACGTGGGCTTTCCAGTCGATGCTGCGCGTCCCTTTCTTTCCCGAGGGGGTTGCGGTGTCGAAGACGCCCATGTCCTCAGGTTTCAGTCCGGGAGCCCCTTCAAGCCCCATGCTTCCGCAGGAGAAGAGTTCGGCTTCCTCGATTTCAGGCTGGCTGTAGCCGAGCCATTCGAGGAGGCTGAAGGAGGGGTCTTTGTAGTCGCTCTCCGAGACGCCCAGGGCGGCGAGGGCTTCCTTGCCGAGCACATGGGGCGCGAAACAGCCTTCAAGGGA
>PGXP01000249.1 GCA_002839205.1 Spirochaetae bacterium HGW-Spirochaetae-9 | reverse complement strand
TGTTGTCACACAAGATTCCCGGACCAAAGATTTTCCTGTCGGGAAAAATAGGAAACGAAAGGGGCTGCCATTTTCTGCAAGACGTTGGATTTGGTATTCTGAAAAAGCCCTTCTCAATCGATCAGCTGATCGACGCTTCCATACAGATGGGAGGTCTTTGTTCGATTATCAATCATCTGACTGCCTCCCAATTGCTCAGATATACCGAGAACAGTACGTCGGATTGGCATTCGTCGCTACTTGTCGGCAGTTCGGAGCCAATGGTGAAGATTCGGAATATCATCAGAAGAATCGGGGCGGCCTTTACATCGGTCCATATCAATGGGGAAACAGGAACAGGCAAGGAAGTGGTCGCCTCTTTGCTAAGGATGGAGTCGGGATGCCCAGACCCCTATATCATAGTCAATTGTTCCTCTATTCCGAAATCATTGTCGGACACCTATATCTTCGGGAATGAACGGGGCGCCTATACGGATGCCAAGGAAGCGAGAAAAGGATTCGTCAAATGTGCCGACGGGGGAATCTTGTTCCTTGATGAAATCGAAGATCTTGCACAGGATGTCCAGGGAAAATTCCTCAGATTGCTTGAGACGAAACTATTCAGGCCTATCGGAAGCGATAGGACGGAATCCTCACAATTCAAACTCATTACCGCTTCGAATACACCGTTGCAAAAACTCTGTGACGACGGGAAGCTCCGATTCGACTTGTACAATCGTCTCAATCGGTTGATCATTACGATACCACCACTACGGGAAAGGAAAGAAGACTTGCCGCTGTTGATCGACCATTACCTGAAATCCATCGGTGAGATCCGTCGACCTGACCCAGATACCATGGAGAGGATCCGAAGGTATGACTGGCCCGGCAACGTGAGGGAGCTGTTCAAGGAGCTCGAACAGCTTTCCGTTTTTGCACCCCAGGACGCCCACGGGCTATCCTACACTGAAATACTTACCGAATCGGTGCTTTTTACAGTACAAGAATCGAAATGAATCATACGAGGAATCTGTCCATGGTATATCAAATGATTGTTAGGAAAAGGTTGTGGATAACTTGTGGAAGAAAGTGGTTCCGCAGGGGGCTAAATACCTATATTGAAGCCAATAATTCTTATATAGGTATTCCATTGGTCCTACCAAGTCACTAGACAATTAATTCTTTTATAAAGAATAAGTTGACAAATAGCCAGCAAAGTGTTTCCCCCTGCCCTTTAACGGGCTTGACAAGTAGTTGGCCTTGTGTATCCCCACAGCCATGGGAAAAGGTTGTGGATAACTTGTTGAATAGTGTGGTACGGATTGTGGGAAAACCTCTTGAAAGTGGACGGAACTCCTTGAAAAACAAACGGTTATGTCATTCGTCGTATCTTTGCTCCAACACCTAAAAGCTTCTCCGACAACCGTTCATATCCTCGTTCGATCTGGTAGATGTTCTGGATCGTGGAGACTCCGTCGGCGCATAACGCGGCGATGACCAACGCCATACCCGCGCGGACATCTGGACTCGCGACCTCAGCCGGTTTCAACTGGATGGGTCCGTTGACAATCGCACGATGAGGATCGCACAGGATTATGTCCGCCCCCATTCGAATCAACCAGTCGATAAAGAACATGCGCGATTCGTACATCTTTTCGTGGACGAGTACGGAACCTCTCATCTGGGTTGCGACGACAGTGATGATGCTCAACAGATCCGCCGGGAATCCTGGCCATGGTGCGTCGTCGATCTTATGTGTCTGTCCGCTCACCGTCTTTTGTATGATTCGACTCTGGTCCCTGGGCACAAGAATCGAATCTGCACCGGTGACATTCCAGCTGACACCGATCCTTCCGAATCCCTTTGCAATCATTGGCAATTGTACAATATCGACTCCGGTGAGCTCCACCTCTCCGCCGGTTGCGGCAGCCAGCCCGATAAACGAACCCACCTCCATATAATCGGCACCTATGGAAAATTCTGTCCCTCCCAATTTCGGGACACCGGTTATGGTAAGGAGGTTGGAACCAAGCCCTGAGATTTCCGCTCCCATGCCGATCAGTAGGGTACAAAGATCCTGTACATGCGGTTCACTCGCAGCGTTCCGGATGGTTGTCTTTCCCTTCGCCAGAACGGCAGCCATGATGACATTCTCGGTGGCGGTCACCGAAGCTTCATCCAAGAAGACCGCGGCACCATGCAATTCCTTGGAAGTGATTTCCAGAAATCCATCATCCGAAATCCTACACGTACTGCCGAGTGCTTCCAGAGCGAAAAAATGGGTGTCCAAACGCCTGAATCCAATGACATCCCCGCCCGGTGGCGGTAACGAGATACCGCCGG
>PGXP01000248.1 GCA_002839205.1 Spirochaetae bacterium HGW-Spirochaetae-9 | reverse complement strand
CTCGCTTCGGCGGCATTCGCCCAAGCTCCCACGGTCCCCAGCCTCAAGGGGAAAAATGTCGAGATCACCATGTGGACCCACGACGACGCGAACCGCGGTCCGATGGAGAAAAAGTTCATAGCCGACTTCATGGCGGCCAACCCCGGCATCAAGGTCAACTATTCCAGCTATCCTTCGGGGAAGATCCTGGAAACACTCACCACGGCCTTTGCCGCCAACCAGGGCCCCGACATTTTCAACGTGTCGATCACAAGCGCCGTCTCCTTCCTGGACAACGGCCGCATCGCCCCCGTCAACTACAAGGCTATCGGCTACAAGGACGCCTCCGCCCTCGAAGCAGCCTATCTGCCCGGCATGCTCGCCGCCGTTTCGCGCGATGACGATATCTACGGCCTGCCCCTCGAACTCACCAACATGTGCCTCTACGTCAACAGGAAGATGTTTGTCGAAGCCGGACTCGATCCGGACAAGGACGCCCCCAAAACCTGGGAAGACGTGATGGCCCTCTCCGAAAAACTCGTCAAGCGCAACGGGCAGATTATCACCCGCCGCGGATTCGACTTCCGCTACGACGCCTATCCCAACACCTTCGTTCCTATGGTCGAGCAGCTCGGCGGCGAACTCGTGTCCAAGGATGGCAAGAAGGCCATCCTCGGGGACGAGGCATGGCTCAAGGTGCTCCAGTACGTGAAGGATTTCGGCCCCGGCGCCAAGAACCTCGGCTCGCCCACCTACACCGCGGCCAGGACGGAATTCGACAAGAACACCGGCCTCATCGCCATGTCCTTCTCCGGACTCTACCAGGAAGCGAGGATGAAGGCTTCGAATCCCGCCTTCTACAACTCCAAGGACTGGATGGTCGTACCCTTCCCCCAGTGGAAAGACGCGAAGAAGCGGGTTACCGCCAACTATTCCGGGCACTACTACATGGTCAACGTCCAGTCCGACAAGCTCAAGCAGGAAGCCGCCTGGATACTCCTCGACTACCTGCTCAGCCATGGCGACCAGTACCTGGAGAAGGTAGCCGTCGTCCAGCCGACCCAGAAGCTGAACGAATCCGCCGTCCTCAAGGCCATGCCCTATTCCGACGTCTTCATGAAGGACTTCGACGCGGCCAAGATCGTGTACATCGGCAAGGCCAGCTCGCGCCTGAACGCCCTCCTGAAGGAAGCCTTCGAAAGCGTGATGCTCGCAGGCGTGGAACCCAAGGCGGCTCTCGACAAGCTCCGCAAGGCAGCCCAGATGGCTCTCGACGAGGCTGACTGAGATACTGATGTCGACAGTGCGCGCACGAAGATCTCTCGAAACCAAAAGGAACGGCTGGGGCTGGGTTTTTGTCGCCCCAGGCGTTCTCTTTTTTGCCACCTTCTCCCTCTACCCCATTCTCTTCGCCATCTGGACTTCCTTCCACAACAAGAAGCTTCTCTCGCTGAAGCCCCCGAAGTTCATCGGCATGCAGAACTATGCGAGGGTTCTCTCCTCCCCTGACTTCTGGAACTCGGTGCGCGCCTCGGCCACCTTCTGCCTGGGCGTTTTCGGCCCGATCTTTATCGCCTCCCTTCTTTTCGGCGTCCTCATCGCCTCGCGGACAAAGGGCAAGAGGGTGTTCCAGCTGGCATTGTATTCGCCGGCCGTCCTCTCCTCCGTCGTCACGGCGAGCGTGTGGGCCATAATGTTCGACCCCCGGGGCCTGGCCAACCAGTTCCTGAACGGCATCATGAACACGCCGGGCATCGATCACCGCTGGCTCGCCGACGCCACGATGGTGCAGGTTTCGACGATGATCGTGTACATCTGGAAGACGGTGGGGTACTACTGCATTCTCTTCGTCACGGGCATCGGCAAGATTCCCGTCAGCGTCATCGAGGCCTCGATCATCGACGGCGCCAATGCCTGGCAGAGGCTGACTCGCATAACGATCCCCCTCCTCAAGCCGACGATGGCCCTCGTGTCCGTGATGATATTCACCGGCAGCCTCAAAACCTTCTCCACGCAATATCTCTTCACCCAGCGAGGCGCACCCTTGCGGCCTATCGACGTCCTCACCCTCAACATCTACAACACGGCTATCGTCGAGCAGAACCTGGGCAGGGCGAGCGTGATGAGCCTCCTCCTCTTTGTCACCCTCCTTATCCTGGCCTGGATTCAGGTGCGGGCAGCCGGCTCCGGGGAGGATATGTGACAAAAAAAAACATCACCGTCCATCGCGCCGGAAGTATTCTCGCGACAGCCATACTCGTGACGGTATCCTGCATCGCCATAGTTCCCTTCATCTTTATGGCGGGCGCCTCCCTCATGCCCGGATCCGACGTCACGTCGATT
>PGXP01000247.1 GCA_002839205.1 Spirochaetae bacterium HGW-Spirochaetae-9 | reverse complement strand
CCCAAGATCCGACAACCTATCCATTTCCTGTTGTTTTTCCAACAGCTGGACCTCCGATTCGGTCCGGGCCTTCTCAAGCACCGCACTGTCCGCGATAGCCAGGAAAAAGACATCGACCGCGTTTTCGGAAACCTTGACAAATTCCTGTGTAACCTTCAAACGATAACTCTCGATCGCATTCCGCGAAGATAGTTCCGCTATATGTCGGCCGGTCACATCCTCTCCGATATATACCGATAGTTGTGAGAGCACGGATTCGTAGGAAAGTACGCGGGCGCGATTCTCGTTCGTTGCGGTTCCCTTACCGACAAAGGCGATCTGCGTCCTCGATACTTGCGGTTCGTACACCCACACAGGAACACCTTCCATGTTGGATTTCACCCATGTGCTCAACGAGGAACAGCCCATGGCAAGGATTGTAAGCAACAGCAATAGGACGGCTACTGATTTTCTCATCGTATCTGTAGTCTACCACAGCCAACCGACAATCGGCGAGAGGGTAAATCCCTGAGCATTGCCCTGTACGGTCGTACCGATTCCCGATTCGACCAGTACCCGGTACCTGTACCCGGCCGATACACCCCAATACCAATGGGCTGAACTTTGGTGGGACAATTGGAACTCGATCTCAGCGCCGAGTAGAAACCCGAATCCATCCGAAGCATGCCATCGGGTTCCGACACCCACATGGAAAAGCGCCGCTGTTTGCAGATTCGTCCACCACGATCCCAATACATCGGGTGATTTGCCGAATATTCCGAGAGCAAAACGTGAAACCAGACCAGCTTGCGCCATCACTTCGAAAGCCGAGTTGTCCATGAGGGCATCGAATCCAACTTTGCCCGAGAACCGGAAAGTCGTTCTTCGGATCGGTAGTTCTACCGCTCCTTCCATACCGATGCGCTCCAACGAAACAGGAAAAGCCAAGGAAAAGGATAGTCCGGTCTTCTGCCTTACCAGGGGCATTCCTACGACAATCGGCCGTTTGGCCCACAATGGGCTGAATTCAGTAACCGCAACCGGTTGTTCGGATTCCCCTGGAAAATCGAACCGATCGACCACAGTCACCAAGGCAACCGCAGCTCCCTGGGTATCGGTAACCCATACCCGTTCGCCGATTGGCAATTCGGCGGAATCCGAGGTAGTCCAATAACCGGAAGCCATGGCATGTGTAAGTCTCAATCCGTCTGCAGTAGGGAAAACATCACTCAGGTCTGAACGAAACAGTCTTATCAACTCTTGCCGAAAGGTGGTTTCCCAAGAGGTACCCTCGGGTATAAGACAGGCAATGGTCCGGACGGCAACCGAATCCCGCCAAGCGATTCCCACAGTCACCTGCAACAGGTGTTTTCCGGCAAACAAGGAGTCGTCATATATTATTTCAGAAAGTTCGATCTTGAATATTTCAGCGGCCGAATCGGTGAACTCAAGCCGCCAATCCAACTCTTGACCGGCAACAAGGCTGGTCGATGCACGCAAGGCATCTGACGAAACCGCCGACGACGGTGGAACGATTATTTCCATTCGTGCCGAATCCACACCCGCGCCGAGTGCAAATAGCGGAAAGAGGATGACCACCGTCAACAACAATAATCGCCAAGACCTTCCTCTCAATCATCGACTCCCGCCCAATGGGCAATGATCTGCTCCACCAACAGAGCCGACTCCTCCATGGCTCCAACGGCCACCCACTCGAATCGGGAGTGGAGGTTGTGAGAGCCGGTATAGAGGTTGGGAGCGGGAATTCCCATTTGGGCAAGTCTAGCTCCATCGGTTCCTCCCCGTATGATCTTCTCATGCAGCTTCACACCCAACTTTTCCCCAGCCTTCCAAATGGCATCCATAATGGCGGGATCCTTCTTGATTGCTTCGTACATGTTCTGATACACAATCTTGGAATTCACCTCGACCTTTCCACCGGAAAACAACTTCTCGGTCGTTGTGGCAAGGCTGCGCAACACATCGATCCTACGTTCCAATCCATCCAGCTCGAAGTCCCTCAAATAGAAGACCGCATGTGTATGGATGCTGGAACCTTTGATTTCCTCGGCACAATAATAGCCATATCGACCGTCGGTCGCCTCGGGGCTTTCACTCCTGGGTAACGAGGCGATAAAGGAGACGGCCATGGAGACACTGTTCACCATACGTCCACGGGCAGCACCCAAATGGTATGGGATTCCCTGGAAATCGACTTCAACGGTCGCGGCATTGAAACATTCGGCTTCAATCTCTCCCCGTTCCCCTCCGTCGATCGTATAGCAGCAACGGGATCTCAGCATACCGACATCGAATGCATCCATGCCCGAACCCGTCTCCTCATCGGAGGTGAATACCAGTTCCACCTCACCATGCCCAATG
>PGXP01000246.1 GCA_002839205.1 Spirochaetae bacterium HGW-Spirochaetae-9 | reverse complement strand
CTGCTGAGCGAAGTACCAGCCATCCTTGTAGGGACCTTTCGCGACAGGGGCAGAAGCGAGGGCTTCTTTCACGAGGGCGTAGAATACGGAAACCGCCATTGTGGAACCGGAGATGGCATCGGTCTTGCCATCCTTTCCGAACTTGGAAAAATTGACGTCCTGAGTCTTGACGAGGTAGTCGGCGGTAATCTTGGCCTGGGCATTCCATTCAGCCTTGATCTTGGAGGCTTTCACCATACCGTATTTGCCGGCCGCAGCATGGGTAAGCTTGTCTGCAGCGCCGGCGATGTTGGAAACGCCGTTCCATGTGGCGGCGACGATCTTGCCGCCCTTCACTTCGACGACTGCCTGCTCTTTCCAGCCTGAGCTTGAGAACTTGCTGTCCTGGGCAAAATAGAAACCATCTTTCACCTTGGCGAGATCTACCTGGGCGAAAACCGAAGTGGCAGCGACCAGAAGGATGAGTGCCAGCAGACTGATTCTTCTCATTGAGTTCCTCCGAAATAAATAATATGCTTTATAATATATAGTATAGCATTAATGCTATCTATATAAAATCCACGAATATACTAGCCCGATTTTCCAGGTAATGACAATAGCTCTATATAGGCTTATTTGGATAAAATGAAGACAGGATCCCCGCAGGGGCAGGGGGCGCAGGTCTTCCTTGACAGTCGTTGAAAAGCCCAATAGTCTTAAAAAACAATACCCGCGGATTGGAATATATCAGGCGGACCTCAGGAGTATCTGATGAACCCATTGGCAGTAGAACTCAATTCCATCCTGTCTGATTCGGTGGCGTCGCGCCTGCTCTCCGAAATGGGACGAAGGATGTATTTCCCCAAGGGGATTCTCACCCAGAGCGCTGAAGCCACGGAGAAAGCGCATCGCTACAATGCCACTATCGGCATGGCATACGAATCGGGCCAGCCCATGATGCTCGATGCCCTGAGGAAGGCTCTGCCTTCGCTCAGCCCCGCGGAGGCTGTAGCCTATGCTTCGACGGGAGGCGTCATGGCCTTGCGCAAGGAGTGGAAGGCATCTCTGGCCGGAAAGAATCCCTCTCTTGTCGGGAAATCCTTCTCCCTCCCGGTCGTCGTTCCTGGGCTCACCGCCGCCGTATCCTATATCTGCGATCTCTTCCTTGAGCCGGGCGACACGGTGGTCGTGCCCGACATGCACTGGCCCAACTACAGGCTCATCATCGAGGAAAGGAAGATGGCGTCCGGCCTCACCTTCCCGATTTTTTCCAAGGGCGGCTACAATATCGAGGGTCTGGAATCAAAGCTTCGCGAGGCGGGAGCCAAGCATGGCAAGGCTGTCTGTATCCTCAATTTCCCCAACAATCCCACGGGATATTCCCTTACCCTCAAGGAAGCCGATGCCATCGTCGCCATGCTGCTCGCAATCGCTAAGGAAGGAACCGACATCCTCGTCATCGCCGACGACGCCTATTTTGGCCTCCAGTATGAGGATGGCCTCCTGCGCGAATCGATGTTTGCCCGCCTTCTGGATGCCCACGAGAATATTCTCGCCGTAAAGGCCGATGGTCCGACCAAGGAAGACTATGTCTGGGGCTTCAGGGTTGGTTTCGTGAGCTTTGGCGGGAAGGGATTGGACGAAAAGATGCAGGATGCCCTCGCCAAGAAACTCATGGGCGTCATCCGTTCCTCGGTGTCCAGTTCGAGTGGACTTGCACAGCAGCTCCTCCTCAAGGCGCTCCAGTATCCCGGCTACGAGGAACAGAAGGCGCGGTACAGAAAGATTCTCGAAGGGCGCTACAAGGCGATGAAATCATATTTCGCCACGCACGAATTGCCGGCATCCCTTGTTCCTCTGCCCTTCAACTCGGGATATTTCATGAGCTTCGAGTGCAAGGGTCTTTCCGCGGAAAAGCTGCGGGTCGAACTGCTCGAAAAACTTGGGATAGGCACGATTTCAATGCAGGATAAATATCTGCGCATCGCCTTCTCGAGCGTTGAAGAGGAGCAGGTGCCCGCGCTCCTGGACGCCATCGTGTCGATCGCTAAGGGGTGATTTCGACGAGCACGAGCCTGTGGTCGGATGTTGGAATTGCCCCTGGACCCGCTGCCGGCTGGAGCACCTTCACCCGGGCTCCGTCGAAACCGGCGGCGAGGGCTGGCGAGAGCAATATGTGATCGAGGACGCTGGAGTACCGCGAATCGACAAAGGTCGGCTCTGTCTTTCGGAAGCTGAAGTTCGTGGCAAGAAAATCGTTGGTCTTGTCGGCGTCGTCGGCGAGGCGCAGGGCGCTGAGCGTTGAGGCCACAGCGCCGAGATCGGATGCGTTCGCCGTGTTGAAATCCCCGGCCAGAACGATAGCTTTTGTCGTCAACGCAGCT
>PGXP01000004.1 GCA_002839205.1 Spirochaetae bacterium HGW-Spirochaetae-9 | reverse complement strand
GGTTCGCAAGCTGATTGTGGAACGCGGCGGAGAAGGAAGCAGGGCAGGGTGGTATTTTAAGCAAATTCTCAATCTCGCCTATTCCCTAAGGGAGGAGACATCGCCGTTCTATCTCACGTGGGACGCTGATTCTATTCCGGTGAAGGAAATCAATTTTTTCGACCCAGTTGGACGAGTCTATATGACGATGAAAAAAGAGAACCACCCTCCCTATTTTGCGACGTCCATGAACCTCATCGGAATCGGAAAGGTCGCCGAACAGTCTTTCATCGCGGAACACATGATGTTTGAGCGGGATTATGTAAGGACTCTTCTCAAGCGAATCGACGGCAGCGATTCCCCGACGGGCACGTCAATCGCGAGGCGGGTAATTGAATCCATCGCCGCCAAGGATTTGAGTGGGTCGGGATTCGCCGAATATGAGATTTATGGATCCTTCATGTTTGCGACTGCGAGAGAAAAGATCGCTCTCCGCATGCTCCCTTCTTTGCGTCATGGGACAGCCTTTTTCAGCCGCTCTCCTTCAGATGCGCAACTTTTTGCCTTGAGCAGTCGGTATTATTGGGCGAGCTTTGAAGATTGGCGGATAATGACGGCCAGAACGATCCTTATTAAAGTATTGCGTCGAATAGTTGGATCAGTATGGACAGTGGTAACGTTGCTCAGCCGATGGAAAAAATATAAAACCATGCAAGCAGAAATCGTAGCTACCATAGGAAGCTCTGATGGATCATAACAAGCGACCAATTCAAGATAGAGAAGCCGCATTTGAAAACCTGATCATCATGCGAGATACATTGGCTAGGCATGGTATCAAGATGTTCCTTAGTTTTGGAACCCTTCTCGGCGCGGTTAGGGGAAAGGATTTTATACCTTACGATGACGATGTAGACATTGGAATATTCGATACAGACAGTGAAGGATTTGTTGAAGCAGTTTCTGAGCTTTCTTCACAAGGCTTATTCTTAACTCAGTGTTGGGAGAACAAAAGATTCTACGCGTTTGAGAGGAAGGGAGAATTCGTTGATGTATTCACGGCGATGAAGAAGCGACGTTTTCTGCATGATCGGTGGGATTTAGATACAAGAGCTTCTGTTCCAGCGCGGCACCTTGATACCCTCGAGGCTATCGATTTTAAGGGAGAACACTTCTTTATCCCATTCGAAGCACCTTTATTGCTTCGAAATCTGTACGGCAAGAACTGGCGAATTCCAATCCAGGGGTGCCCATCGAGGTTTGATGTAAACGCGTATATTGAGCGTCTCATCGCGAATCCAGAAAAACTCTTGTATTTCCTGAGCCGTTTCAAGCATTCCATTGCTTCAAGAGCGGCCTCGAGGGGCAAGGAGTGAGGACAAAACCCATAGATGCTACGCGCTTTCCCGACCAACGCCTCCTGCCCGAGAGCGATCTGCGGGGTTGCCAGCTTGTGATGCTACGGCTGCTGCGGATTTTCGACGCGACTTGCCGGGAGCTTGGCCTGAAGTACTGGCTCGATTCAGGGACGCTTCTGGGCGCCGTCCGACATGGCGGTTTCATACCCTGGGACGATGATGTCGATATAGCCATGCCGCTGGAGGATTATCGCCGCTTCCTTAAGGAAGCGCCCGACATTCTCCCTTTCGACACCTTCCTCCAGGACAAGGCGAGCGATCCTGACTATGATCTTCCCTTCGCGAAGCTCATCGATCGCTACAGCAGGCTGGATGAGCCTGGCGGGAAAAAGAAAGCCTGCATGGATGGCATTTTCATCGATATCCAGCCGATGGATCGCTTTACGGATCGGCAGCGCGGGCACAGAAAACTTCTCTATGTGCTGGAGGGCGATTTCGGGGCTGAGGATGGGCGGCGCTCATGGCCGCGACGACTGAAGCGCTTCGCGATGAAAGCGTTCCGCGCGCTGTGCCGGAGCTTCAGCCTCGATCGCGCTATCCGGCGGGCATTGGAAAAGGGCGAGAAGCGGTGGATAGCCTATGATCTCTCCTTCCAGCGCTGGTGGCCTTCGTTCCACGCGCCGGAGGCTGTATATCCCCTTGGCGGCATCGCTTTCGAGGGCTTCGAGTTTCCAGCGCCGGCCGATGTCGACGCCTATCTCCGCGCCCAGTTCGGCGACTACATGAGCCTCCCCCCGCCCGACCAGCGCCGCCCTGTCCACAGCGGTGGCATCCACCTTACGGGACCTAACCTCCATACGCAAGGACTTCCTTGGACGGAAAAGCCATGAAGATCGTGCGCGTTTCCGGAGGCCTGGGCAACCAGCTCTTCCAGTACGCCTTTGCGCGCGCGCTTGAACTGCGCACGGGCGACGAAGTGTTCCTCGACCTTTCCACCTATGGCTACGAGGCGGCGCACAACGGTTTTGAGCTCGACCGCCTTTTTCCGGTCAGCTATAAGGCCGCGGCTGAAAAAGACATCATCCGCCTGGGCACGCGGCCGCAAGGTCCGCTCTCCCAGCTGCGGCGCAAATTTTTCACGAAGCGGACGCATCATATCGACAGGCTCTTCCGCTTCGACCCGGAGGTCTTCGGCCTGAAAGGCGACCGTTATTTTGAAGGCTGGTGGCAGACGGAGCGCTACTTCGCTCCCTGTGCCGACAGGCTCAGGGAGGAACTCCGGTTTATCGCCGATCCCGGGGAGCGCAATGTAGCGCTGCTGCGGGACATTGCTGGGGCCGGTGGCCCCGTAGCCGGCGACCATACGCTCGTATCCGTCCATGTGCGCAGGGGCGACGCCCTCAAGAATCCCGACACCTGGGTCTGCACCGAGGCGTACTACCAAAGAGCCTTGAATCGTGCCCGCGAGGGCAGGAAGCCCTATTTCCTCGTATTTTCCGACGATCTGGCGTGGTGCCGCGAGCACCTCGACCTGTCCCCCGACGAAGCGACCTTCGTGGACTGGAACCGCGGGGCGGAGAGCTGGCGCGACATGTGGCTCATGAGCCGATGTTCCGCGCATATCGTCGCCAACTCCACTTTCTCCTGGTGGGGCGCCTGGCTCGATCCATCCCCCGACAAGCTTGTTCTGGCGCCGGAGCGCTGGTCGCTCGCCAGGCCCCAGCCTTTCGCCTACTACCGATACAGCTTCGACGAGGTGGTGCCCGAAAGCTGGATTCGGATACCGGTGGAATGAGCGCGCCGCCCGGTGCTATACTCTGGGCACGATGAACTCCGCGCGCGATTTCGACGAAGCCATCCCCGACCTTCGCCCAGAGGGTGACACGCCCCTGCGAAGCTGCCAGCTCGTCATGCTGAGGCTTCTGAAGATATTCGGCTCGATCTGCGCCGAAGAGGGCCTGCGATACTGGCTGGACGGCGGCACGCTGCTTGGCGCCGTGCGCCATGGTGGATTCATACCATGGGACGACGATGTCGACGTCAAAATGCCGATCGACGACTATCGTCGTTTTCTTGCCCTGGCCCCCGACCTGCTGCCGTACGATGTTTTCCTGCAGACCAAGGAAACCGATCCCGCCCATTCGGCAGGGTGGGCCAAGCTCAGGGACAGATTCAGCTTCATGGACGACCCTGGCGGCCCGTACGCCTATTCGCAGGGCATACCCATCGATATTTTCCCGGCCGTCTGCATGACGGTCCGCCGCCATAGACTCAGAAAGTTTTTCTCCCTCCTCCCTCCCTACAACCTCCCTCCCCAGTGGCCCCTCCCTTCCTGGTCCCTCAAACACAAGCTCTATTCAGGCACATACGCGACGCTGCAGGCCATAGCTCGGCCTGTACTCCGTTTCAAGCCTGTTTCGCGAGCCTTCGACCGCTGGGGCGACAAGGGCGAAAAGGTCTGGGTGAACGATTACCCCATCGAGTGGATGCGCGAGGCTTTCCCCGACGAGGTGATGTTTCCCCTGGGGAAGATCCGCTTTGAGGACACGGAGTTTTTATGCCCCGCCAATCCGGCGCGGTATCTTTCCACGATGTATGGGCCTGATTACATGACGCCCCCGCCGGAAGGCAAGCGGGGAGGGCACGCCGTGGACGGATTCCTCATAACGGGTCCCAATCCGCATTTTTCCGGCCTGCGCTGGGAAGACTACGCTGAAAAGAAACGCCGCGCCGCCGGAGCCGGACGGTGAAAATTCTCTATGTCGTCACCAACTCCGACCTCGGAGGCGCGCCGCGCGTTGTCACCGAACTGTCTGCGCGGGCGGTTGAGGATGGGCATAGTTGCGCGGTGGCGGCGAGCCCCGGTGGCCCGATGTGGGACAGGCTCGATCCGCGCATCGAAAGGATACCGGTTCCTTCCATGCGGCGCGCCGTCGATCCGGCACAGGACTGGAGAACCTTTCTCTTCCTTCGACGCCTGTACCGGAAGTACTCGCCCGACATCGTCCATCTGCATTCCTCCAAGGCAGGCGCCATCGGCCGCCTGGCTGCGATAGCCTCGGGCGGTGGCCTCGCGAAGCGCTGCGCCTACACGATCCATGGCTTCGACACGATTCTCAAGACACATCGAAAATACTTGTCGCTGGAGCGATTCCTTTCGCATCGCTGCGGGGCGGTGGTTCCGGTGTCCTCATACGATGAGCGCAGCGTCCGCGAATCGGGATTGGGCGGCAGGATCGTCCTCATCCGCAACGGCGTTACCGACAGGCTGGGGCTCCCCAGCCCTGACGACAAGGCAGTTCAGCGTTTGGAGGCGGCAAAATCTCGCGGTCGGCCCGTCGTCCTTGCCATTGCGCGGCTCGAGGCGCCCAAGCGTCCCGATCTTTTCCTGGACGTCGCGCGACGATTGCCCGAGGCTTCATTCTTTTGGGTGGGAAACGTAGACCAGCCTGCCGGCATCCTTCCTCCGGGAGCCAGGATACCGGAAAACGCCGAATTCCTGGGCGAATCGCCCGAAGCGGGCAATCTCGCCAACCTCTGCGGCATATTCCTGCTTCTCTCCGATTACGAAGGCTTGCCCATGTCGATCCTGGAAGCCATGTCCTGCGGCACGGCGATCGTGGGATCAGATGTCGGCGGAATCGCCGAGGCTCTTGGAGGGTCTGGAAAGCAAAAAGCGGGGCTGCTCGTGCCCAATGAGGCTGATGTCGTCGCTGCCGCACTCCACTCTATTCTGGCCGATCCGGGATCGAGCAGAGCGATGGCGCAGGCTGCCAGGAAAAGGTATGTGCGGGAGTTCTCGGCCGACAGAATGTGGGCAGCCTACGAGAACCTTTACAGGACGCTGATAACAGCGTAGAATTTTTCGAAATCCTGATAGAAATGGAAGATAATGCAAAAAAGCTATAAGAGGCAGCAAATAGGCATCTTTCTCACCGACCTGCTGCTCATGTATATCTCCCTGATTTTGGCACTCATTCTCCGCACCGGCGTGTTTCCAAGCGCCTGGTCCTTACAGGTACATCTCTTTCACTTTACGATCATATTCTGCGGATGGATTCTCATATTTTACACCCTCGGCATGTACCGGCTGGAAAGGCCTTTCGACGACTTCCAATTCTTGCAGCGGATTCTTCTCGGAGCCCTCGTGGCAGGGCTTGCGTCAGCCGGTTACTTCTACCTTGTACCCGGAATCCCCATCGAGCCCAAAACTGTTCTTTTTCTTTTTGTACTACTCTACACCTTTGTATTCTGGCTCTGGCGCTATGGATTGGGAAAGCTGCGCAAGCTTGACAGCATGCGCATAGGTATTGGCTTTCTGAATCTGCGCGCCGAATCCTTCGGCATAATTCACGAAACCCTGTCACGCAACGCCCTCGGCTACGATATCAAATTCATCTACGACCCTCCCGAAGGGATGGATGTGCCGGCAGGGATACGCAGCGTTGGCAAGATAGAGGATCTTCGCGCAGTGGTTGAGGACACCGATACCGATCTCATCATCCTCGGAGATCAGTCTTCATCTTCCCAGGAGCTTACGCGTGTCCTATATGGCCTTTTGGACAGGCAAGTGCGATACATGCGGCTGCCGGATTACTATGAACTGGTAGTTCGGCGCGTTCCCATCGGCATCATCGATGAAAACTGGTTTCTCGAAAATATCGATCTCAAGATGAAAAAGCCCTACGAAGCCATCAAGCGAGGCACCGATATACTGTTGTCGCTGGCGTTGATCATCGTGCTTTCTCCCTTCTGGCCCCTCATCGCCCTGGCGATAAAATTGACAAGCAGAGGTCCGGTCTTTTTCACCCAGATGAGGCTTGGCCGTTTCAACGTTCCCTTTTCGATTCTCAAGTTCCGCACCATGCGCGTCGAAGGCAACGATCATGAGCCGACAGGACCCAATGATTCGCGAATTACGCGCGTTGGAGCCTTTCTCCGATCGTCACGATTGGATGAAACCCCGCAGGTGATCAATATTCTGAGGGGCGAGATGAGTTTTATAGGCCCTCGGCCAGAACGCCCCGAGATAGCCTTCGCGCTCGAAAAAGCCATTCCCTACTACAGGCAGCGGCATCTGATAAAGCCCGGAGTGACGGGTTGGGATCAGGTTTCCGGTGAATATCACTCCCCCTCCATCGAAGACACCTATCAAAAACTTCAGTACGACCTCTATTATCTTAAAAATATGTCGCTCTACCTGGACGTATCCATATTTTTCAAGACAATAATGACCGTATTCAAGCGGGAAGGACGCTGACGTGAAATCCATGCGATGTAATCTTGTCGGCCTGCGTCGACTTTTACCGCTTCTGGCCTGTGTTGTCGTGCTTTTCCCTCTCTCCGCGCTGGATTTTCAGGTCAAGGCATCGGGAAACTATTCCACGGAGAGCGCGAACCCGTTTTTTTTCGATGGAGCCTTCGATTTTTCGCATATAGAGGGACCGCTCGCGATGTCGTGGGAAATAAGCGTCGACAGCGAAGGCACCTATCCCGAGCCCTTCCTGGGCGACTTCTTTGGCCCCTTCTCGCTCGACATAAGAAATGCTGGCCTTGTCTATGACCTGGGATCCCTCTCGCTCTATTTGGGAAAAATGCCGCTGAAAGATGAAGTCGACAGCCCCTATTCGCTCTACCTTTCAGGAGCCTCGCCTTCGGCGATGACAGGCGGTTTTCGCTACGAATCAGGCCCCTTCGCCTTTTCAAACCGCTGGGTGGGCCTGGATCGCAACGTGGAAAGCGGGCTCTATCGCAGCCATGAAGATTCGGGCATCTACATCGAACGCGGCGCCGTGCTCAAATCCTATTCCTACAGCCTGGGAAAGCTCCGTCTGGGATTCCAGGACGCCACTGTTTTCCAGGGAGCGTATTTCGATATCGATGTGTTCGCCAACCCCGCGCCATCGTTCTTCGTGCAGTACGTGCTCTCGGCCTCGGGTCGGCCTAACTCCCGCTCGGGCGACCAGAACAGCATCATGGGATTCTTCGGCGACTACGAGGGCGAAGGCTGGAGCGCCTATGCCCAACTCCTCGTCGACGATTTCAACCTGAACAGGTTCATCAACCCTTCGGCCTACCAGAATCCGGACAAAATTGCCTGGTCCCTCGGCGGCAGGCTTGAACTTCCGCTCGGGACTTTGGGTTTTTATACGGCGGGCGCCACCAAATACACCTTCGAGTCGGTGGGGGGCGAGTTCTACTCCTATACGATGCATGCGGGCTCTGCCGTGATCTCCGATGGCCAGACGATAGCCGTGCCCCTGGAAGATCAAATGCTCGGCTATATCCATGGCGAGAACAACCTGGCTTTTCTCACCACATGGAGCGCGCCCCTGGCCGGGATGGATGTGCAGACAGGGCTCGAGCTTGTGCTCTCGGGATCCAAATCGCCCTCCAATCCCTGGCATAACGGTGAATCCTGGTCGACCCTCGGCACCCAACTGCTCAACGATCCCGCCCTGGAAGTCCGCACTCTCCTTGGCTTGAGGGTGTCACGGTGTTTTGGCCGATGGACCCTCTTCGCCCAGGCCAAAGCTGGCTATATCGCGAACAGGCTAGAGCCCGACTATATCGCAGCCACCTCCGATACCACCCAAAACCTGGAGCCAGTGTTCAGGCCGACGGGCGATTCCGGCCCTGTCGCGGAGATCAGCCTCGGGGGATCATGGAGCTTCGGCTTATAATTTCCTGAACCTGTCTGGAGCATAAAGGAGGGCGCCGATGAAGTCAGGCATGAAATCAGCGCTCATGATAGGCGCGCTCGCCATCGCGTCCTGCGTCGGACCGCGGCCGCTTGGCGCTCAGAACGCGGCGGAACTCTTTTTCCCGGGCGACAAGGAATATGAGAACAGGCTGCTCGGCGCCATCCGCGAAGGACGCGTCCCCGATACCAACGCATTCCCTCTTTTCGGCCAGGAAGTCCCAAGCGGTGGAGTTCTCCCATCGCGTTCCGGCCTGTCGGCGAGCTTCAGCACGCCCAGCCTCTACTACGATTCGCCCGCCACACAGGACGACCTCGCCTCGAACCTCCTGGACGAACCCTCGACGACACCGCGCGCCTTCCCTGAAATCCAGCATTTTTTGCGCGCAGTGCCCGATCCGGTAAACCTTGAGTTCCGCCTCTATCCCTCGGATTCCATCGCCTTCAAGATCGATCTTTTTTTCAATTACCGCCGCGACAGGATAGCCGGTCAGGATTCGACCTTCCAATGGAGCCTGGACGAATGGCTGGGAAACCTCGTAGGAGCCGCGGAGTTCCCCCGCAAAGCGTATTTCGCCTGGGCGGGCGAAGGATACGGCGTCGCGCTGGGACGATTTCCCTCGGGCACAGGATGGGGCAAACTCACGGGATCGATCATGAACCCTCGCGCATCCTGGTACGACCAAGCCCGCTTCTATCTCGACAGCGGCAGCCTGCGCTTCACCGCCATGCTCGCGACGAGCTCAGCCCAGCTCTCCACCGCCGAGCGCGAAATGCAGTTCAGACGAAAGCCCGACGGCTCCAGCTTCTGGGACTCTCTCAACGACCATGATTCCGCTGCCGCCGATCTGGCCCTCAAGCTCGCCACCTGGCACCAGGTGGAATGGAAGCCCGCGTCCTGGCTCAGCCTGGCTTTCACCGAGATGAGCGTGATCGGCGGGCGCAGCCCTTCCCTCGCCTTCGTCCTGCCCTCGGCGATCTGGCACAGCGCCTACGCGGCCGGCTATTCGAACGTGGGGGCGGCCCTGAGCGCGGCCGCCGTTCCCAACCCCGGCCTTCTCGTGTCGGGCGAATTCTTCATCGACGACGTCCGAAGCACCGACGAACCCGCCTATTCCAAACCAGCGGCCTTCGCCTGGAATGGAACTGCCCGCTGGACCAGGGAATTCTCCGAAGACCTGGCGCTGGAAACGGGCCTCGAATACCAGCATGTCGACCGCTGGACCTACGTCCGCTGGAATCCCTACCTCTCGATGTACCAGCGCCAAACCCTCACGGGCGGGCGTCGCAGCCTGGACCAGTCGCTGGGCGCCCCCTGGGGTCCGGACTACGATAGCGTCGGGGCTTACGCCAACCTGGATTTGAAGAACGGGGCATCGCTTGAACTTAGCTACGAATTTATCCGGAAAGGTCCGATCTACCAGGGCATGGCGGCCAAGATCACCGAATCCTCCGAAGATCTGACGGGCGATGAGGACACAAACGACACGCTCTGGGTGCCTGTGTTCTACGATTACGACAAATACGCGGGCGAGGGAGCCCTCGCGGCCATCCTCGCAAGGCCGGACGAATACCGCCATCTCGTTTCTCTATCGGGTTCCCTGCCCCTGCGCCCCGGAATAGATTTGAAGCTTGCATCCACGTTCGGTTTGTACCAGAATTTCGGCAATACGAGCAGCGCAACCGAGACTGCTCTCCTTATTTATCTTGGCCTCGTGGCTCACTTCGAATAATTGGGGACAGATTCCATTATTTAACTCATATACCGAATACCAAAACACTCCCCCGCCATGTCCACCAGTTTAACTTTACACATCACAGGCTCGATCGGCGCGATATCGATGGCGATCCTGAAGCCGACATCCTCGGCGAGGAGGCCCGTCACCTTCACCCAGCCCGCGTGGATGGATGCTTTTCGCGCGAAGGCGATGCGGGCGTCCAGTCCCATGAAATGTAGCCGGCGCTTGACCGCGAAAAGCCATTGTTCGGGTTTGTAACCCTTTTTATCCACCAGCCCGAACTCGAGATCGGTCATATACTCAGGCGCCCCAGAGGCGAAATGGCGGGCGCTCTCTCCGGTCATGCAGAGTTTTTCGAAGGCTCCCAGTTCGTGCAGCGAGCGAAGCGCCGCGGCCTGGATGCATGCTCGTATCGCGCAGAGCTTTGCTTCTGGCGTTTCGGCCTGGTCAGCTATTTCGAGGATTTCTTCCAGCATCATAGGGCTGCCCTCAGGAAGGCCTCGGTGGTGCGCGCGAGCCGTGGCCGGCCTGCGCGCACCGTGAATGCCTCCAGCCTCTCTGAATCCAGCGCCCCGCGACTCAAACCCGCGTTCTCGATCCTACCTTTGTCCCATTCCCCACCCTCTATGAACCAGTAGTCCAGAAGCGCTTTCTCGAGAAGGGCCATCCGCACCCTCTTCCCGCCAATCAGCTCGGTTCTCGTGCCGAAAAGGAGATCGCGGGGGAAGGTGGTGTAGGTATAGCAGCCAAAGGTGTTTTTGAAGGTCTTGGCGGGGCGCGCCGTCACGGAGTCGAAGGCCCGGCCCTCGCTTTCGGCGTCAGCCGAGGCGTCAACAGGAAGCAGTCCATAGCGCCGCAGGGCCCAGGATCCCGAAAGATAGGAAGGGGGATACAAAGCTTCGGCAAGGCAGGCCCCATCGATGAGCGAATGTCTCCAAGGCTCGGCCAGGGCGAACAGGCCTCGGCGCAACTCGATCAGTTTGCCCGATTCCCGCCATCGGTACAGCTCCGTATGCACGCAGGCCGAGGCTTCGCCCGATATAAGGTGGACCATCTCGAAGTCAAACCAGGCTCTATCCCCGAAGGTTTGCACTATTTCGTTGAATTTCATCGGCTTTACTATACACTATTGTTCAGTAATGTAAATGTTTTGAGAAGATTTTTAAAATTCCAGCTTTTCCGCTATATTAAAACCTAGTACCTGAAACAAAAATATTTTTGTGCCAGCCCTTGCATCCTGCCGATACTGTTCATAGAATGTTCAATGACTGAACATTGAACCGTAGAGCGAGCGATCAGCGTGTTTCGGCAGCGATCGATGCGCAGCGGTGACAATTCCTCTGTTTTGGAGGATCCAGCCACATCGGCTGGAGGGCGAAGCTGTGTGGAATATATCGGTGTATTTTTCTACAAAATCTTATTCATTGAAACCATTTTCTCTTAGTTGAATCCAATCAAAACCAGGAGTCTATGTACTATGTTCTCAGGAAAAACTCTCTTGATCACTGGCGGTACCGGTTCCTTCGGCAATGCCGTACTCAAACGTTTTTTGACGACCAACATCAAGGAAATCCGCATATTCTCCCGCGACGAAAAGAAGCAGGACGACATGCGCAAGCAATACAAAGACGAGAAGATCAAGTTCTACATCGGTGATGTTCGCGACTATAACAGCATCGCTGGCGCTATGCACGGCGTCGATTATGTATTTTCCGCCGCAGCCTTGAAGCAAGTACCGTCCTGCGAGTTTTTCCCCATGGAAGCCGTCAGAACCAATGTGATAGGTACAGATAATACCCTTACCGCCGCCGTGCAGTATGGGGTCAAGAAAGCTATCTGCCTCTCGACGGATAAAGCAGTCTACCCGATCAACGCGATGGGTATTTCCAAGGCAATGATGGAAAAGATAATGGTGGCCAAATCGAGAACGGTGACGGCGGATAAAACCACCATCTGCGGAACCCGCTATGGCAACGTAATGGCTTCGCGCGGCTCAGTCATTCCTCTTTTCGTCCAGCAGATCAAGAGCGGCCAGCCCCTTACGATTACCGATCCGAACATGACGCGCTACCTCATGTCGCTCGAAGATGCCGTCGAACTTGTCGTATTCGCTTTTAATAATGCTGTTCCTGGCGATATTTTTGTACAGAAAGCCCCTGCCTCAACGATTGCGGATCTTGCACAGGCGGTAAAAGACCTTTTCAAGGCGCCGAATGAGATTAAAGTGATAGGTACGAGACATGGCGAGAAGCTGCATGAAACCCTTCTCACGCGCGAGGAAATGGTCAAGGCTGAAGACCTGGGCGGCTACTACCGCATTCCCGCCGATACTCGCGACCTCAACTACGATAAATATTTCGTAAATGGCGAAGAACAGATTTCCCGAGGCTGGGAATATACCTCCGAGAATACGAAGAGACTCGATGTGAATGGAGTCAAGGAGCTTCTTCTCAAGCTCGACTTCATAAAAGAAGAGCTTGCTTCCCTGGGATTGGTATAATGAGAACAGTTCTTTTAACGGGTTCAAATGGTTTTATTGGACGGAATCTTCGTGCTCGTTTGGAACGGCGAGATGATGTCCGGTTAATTTGTATTGATGTTGAAAACACGAAAGAAGAGCTGGCTAAGGCCGCCGGAGAGGCAGACTTCGTCATCCATTGTGCTGGCGTCAATCGACCTAAAGACATCTCTGAATTCGAGAGCGGTAATAAGGGACTGACCGAGGAACTCGTCGATCTTCTTTCATCACTCGAGACCAAAGTACCGATCCTGATCTCCTCGTCCATCCAGGCAGCCCTCGACAATCCGTACGGAAAGAGCAAGCTGGGCGCCGAGGAAGCGATTCGCAACTATGCCTGTGCCACAGGCGCTCCGGTCTTCGTCTTCAGGCTCCCGAACGTGTTCGGCAAATGGTGCAGGCCCAACTATAACTCGGTTATCGCGACCTGGTGCCACAACACGACCCACGGACTCCCCATCCAGATCAACGATCCCGAGGCGGAACTTCATCTGGTCTACATCGATGATGTCGCCGAGGCTTTTATCGCCGCGCTCGATGGGACCGTGTATGCAGATGAGGATGGATTCTGCCGTGTGCGCCGCACCTACAAGAAAACCCTTGCGCAGATAGCGGCGATGCTCGAATCCTTCGCCGAAAGTCGAAAGTCCCTCGTCATGCCCCCGCTGGACGATGTCTTTACTCGCGCTCTCTATGCCACCTGGCTTTCCTACCTGCCGGTGGAAGAATTCGGCTATCCGCTCGAAATGAAAAAGGACGACAGGGGCTGGCTGGCGGAATTCATCAAGTCGCGCTCCTTCGGACAGGTATTCGTATCCAGGACAAAACCCGGCATCACACGGGGGAACCACTGGCATCACACCAAGGTCGAGAAATTCCTGGTGATAGCGGGGCAGGCAATGATACGCTTCAGGAAGATCGATGACGGCAGGATACTTGAATATCCCGTATCGGGCGAGGAACTGCGGGTTGTCGACATCCCTGTCGGCTACACCCATTCCATCAGGAATATTGGCGAAACCGAACTCATCACCATTTTCTGGGCGGACGAGGTATTCAATCCTGCCGCTCCCGACACCTACTACCTCGAGGTCTAGAGTGGAAAAGCTCAAAGTAATGACCATCCTCGGTACCCGTCCCGAGATCATCCGCCTTTCCGAGTGCATAAAGGCATGCGACCGCTACTTCAACCATATACTCGTACACACCGGGCAGAACTATGACTATACGTTGAACCAAGTATTTTTCGAAGAACTTGGACTGCGAGCTCCGGACCATTATCTCAACGCCGTTGGCGCCCATCTTGGTGAGACAATGGGTAACATCATAACAAAGTCGTATGAAGTTCTCAAATCTGAAGCTCCTGGTGCTCTCCTCATCCTCGGGGACACGAATAGCGCGTTGTGCGCCATATCGGCGAAACGTTTGAAGATTCCAATCTTCCACATGGAAGCGGGGAATCGCTGTTTCGACCAGAACGTGCCCGAGGAAATCAACAGAAAAATCGTGGACCATATCAGCGACATCAACCTGCCTTACACCGAACATTCGCGTAGGTATCTTCTCTCAGAAGGCTTCCGCAAGGAGCACGTTTTCGTTACAGGCTCGCCGATGGCCGAAGTGCTTGCGAAGAACAAGGAAAAGATCGAAGCATCTAAGGTGCTCCAGGATCTTGCGCTGGAGCTTGGGAAATACATAGTGGTCTCGGCACATCGTGAAGAGAATATTGAAAATGAGGAACACTTCCTTTCACTGATGAATGCGATTAACAAAGTTGCGGAAACCTACGGCCTCCCTGTGGTCTATTCGACGCATCCTCGTTCCTGGAAACGCATTGAGGAAAGAGGATTCAAATTCCATCCGCTGGTCAGACAACTTAAACCTTTCGGTTTTTTCGACTACAACAAGCTACAAAAAGATGCTTTCTGTGTACTTTCAGATTCGGGTACCCTTTCGGAAGAATCAGCAATGCTTGGTTTTCCTGCTGTTCTTATTCGTACATCGACTGAAAGGCCAGAGGTACTTGATAAGGGGACAATTGTAATCGGAGGAATTACCGAGCGGGAAATCTTGCAAGCTGTCGAGTTGTGCCGGGCAATGTGGGATTGCAAGAATATATTAACCATGGTACCAGATTATTTTGATCAAAAAGTTTCTATCAAAGTGATTAAAATCATCCAGAGTTTCACTATGATTATCAATAGGGAAACTTGGAGAAAAATTTAATCTCTACGGGTCGAATTCCCCGCAGCTTGCTGCGTCTTGATAAATAGGAAATTGACGAATTTAAATACTACATCTATATTAAAAAGTTCTCTGCGAAGTAAAAATGGAATGAACGATATTCATACTTCGGCAACTTGCGCCGAGGTTGCTGGTTTTTTTGATTTCTGAAAATAAGTACAAAACAAAATTATTATATCGAAAACAGAAAGGATAGATATGAATACATTAGTACTTATAGGTTGCGGTAGAATCAGTTATAAACATATCGAGGCGGCAATAAAAAACAGCGACAGAATAATGCTTGTAGCATGTTGCGATCCAGTAATCGAGCGAGCTAGAACCAGAGCTACTGAGTATAAAAATTTTTTCCCTGGTGCAAACGTGACCGTTTACGCCGATTATAAGCAAATGCTAGAGGAAATCCATCCCAATATTGTCGCTATCGCCACCGAATCGGGCTACCACACACGTATCGCGATCGGCTGTCTCAAGGCTGGTACACATGTTATCTGCGAAAAGCCCCTGGCATTGTCCGCCGCCGATGCCGATGCAATGATCGCCGCGGCAAAGAAAGCAGATCGAAAACTTGCCTTATGCTTTCAGAATCGATTCAATGCCCCGGTACAAAGGGCACGGCAAGCACTGGAAGCGGGGCGCTTCGGCAGGATGCTGCACGGCATGATCCAGGTCAGGTGGAACCGCAACGAGAATTATTACGCGCAAGCCCCCTGGCGAGGCACCTGGGCACTCGATGGCGGTACGCTGATGAATCAGTGTACACACGGAATCGATCTGTTGCAGTGGATGATGGGCGAGGATGCCGTGCGGGTGCAGGCCGCGACGCGGCGGTATCTCAGGCCGATCGAGGCCGAGGATTTTGGGGCGGCGATCGTGGAGTTCGCCTCGGGAGCGGTTGGGATTATCGAAGGAACGGCAGATGTATACCCGGGCAATCTTAACGAGACGCTCTCCCTGTTTGGCACCGCGGGCACGGTCGTCATCGGGGGAGTGGCGACTAACAAGATAGAAACATGGCGTTTCGCGGATGCGGAGCAAATGGGAGATACGGAGGAAACGGTCCTGAACCCGAACGAGAAAGATCCCCCGTCGGTGTATGGCTTTGGCCATGTTCAGCTTTATGCGAACGTGCTGGATTCGATCGAGAACGGAAAAGAACTCCTCGTATCCGGCGAGAGAGGGAAAAAAGCTCTTGAGATCATATTGGCGATCTACAAGTCGCAAAAAACTGGAAAACCTGTCGATATACCTTGTGACTTCTCCACCGAAGAGATGCGTGGATATTTCTCATGAAAGAGATACTTTCAGTTGTCGGCGCCCGACCTCAATTCGTGAAAGCCGCCGTCTTCAGCAGATACATTAAAAACCACGGTACTTGCTTGGGCTTAAGCGAATACCTGGTGCACACCGGTCAACATTATGATGATAATATGTCAGAAATTTTTTTCCGCGAGATGGAGATTCCCGCACCAG